>JBKPBQ010000337.1:0-8157 GCA_046726955.1 Acidobacteriota bacterium | reverse complement strand
CGTCTACAGCGGCCAGCAGGACAGCGGCACCGCTTCGGTGCCCATCCGCGGCGACTACGGGCAGGTCACGTTCCGCGACTGGTATCCGGTGGGCGGCGACGAGCGGGACGGCGACGTCCCCGACCCGGAGAACCCCGACATCGTGTACGGGGCCGGCCTCGGCGGCCGCCTCTCGAAGTGGGACAAGAAGACGGGACAGGTGCAGAACGTGGCGCCCTGGCCGGCATCCAGCTACGGCGAGCGGCCGCGGAGCGACGGCTTCCGCTACTCCTGGATCACTCCGCTCGCCATCTCCGCGCGGAAGCCCCACGCGATCTACGTGGCCTCGCAGCTCGTCTGGCGCTCGACCGACGGAGGGCGGCTTTGGGACACGATCAGCCCCGACCTCACCGGGGCGAAGCCGGGCGCCCCCCGGTGCGGGGGCGACATCG
This sequence comes from Acidobacteriota bacterium, assembly GCA_046726955.1. Classification (GTDB taxonomy): domain Bacteria; phylum Acidobacteriota; class Vicinamibacteria; order Fen-336; family Fen-336; genus CAVPGH01. The sequence continues at coordinate 7,726 of JBKPBQ010000337.1, read as the reverse complement.
TCCTGGCCGACGCGACCGCCTGCGGCCTGGCCGTCGTCTTCGCGCTCGCGCCCTCGGCGGCGGCCGACGGCCTTCTCTGGGCGGGCACCGACAATGGCCGCGTCCACCTCACGCGCGACGACGGGCGGACCTGGACCAACGTCACGCCGCCCGGCATGACGGAATGGACCAAGGTCAACATCGTCGACGCGTCTCGGTCGGATCCCGCCACCGCCTACGTGGCGGCGGACCGGCACCGCCTCGACGACTTCCGGCCTCTCGCCTGGCGCACGCACGACTACGGCCAGACCTGGACCGAGATCGGCCACGGCCTGCCCGCGGGCGCGTGGGTGGGCGTCGTGCGGCAGGATCCCGCTCGCAAGGGGCTGCTCTACGCGGGCACGAGCCGCGGCGTGCACGTCTCGTTCGACGACGGCGAGTCGTGGCAGAGCCTGCAGCTCGGACTGCCCACCACCGGTATCAACGATCTCCTCGTGAAGGACGAGGACGTCGTCGCGGCCACACAGGGCCGCGGCCTGTGGGCGCTCGACGCCGTGACTCCCCTGCGCCACCTCGACGCGCGGTCGCCGATCGCGGAGCCGACGTTGATCCCGCCCGCCGTCGCCTACCGCGTCGCCGACAACCAGAACAAGGACACGCCGCTTCCCCCCGAGGAGCCGCGGGCTCCGAACTTCCCCGCCGGCGCGGTTCTCGACTACGTGCTGCCGCCCGCGCCTCGCGGAGCGGTCACGCTCGAGATCGCCGACGCCGACGGGAACGTCGTCCGGCGCTTCCGGAGCGACGAGACGCCGCCGCGGCCGCACGCGAGGCCGTACTTCGCGGAGCTATGGCGTCCGGACCCTCCATCCCTGCCCGCTCGCCCGGGGCACAACCGTTTCACCTGGGACCTCCGCTACCCGCGTCCTCGAGCGGCGGAGTACGACTACTCGATCGCGGGTGTCCCGGGCCGACCCACCACTCTCTCGCCCGCCGGGCCCCTCGTGCTACCCGGCCGCTACGAGGTTCGATTGACGGTCGACTCCCGTACCGTGCGTCAGCCCCTGACGGTGGCCCAGGATCCGCGCCGTCACGAGACTCTGGACGAGCTGCGGGAGCTGCTCGCGTTCGAGCGCGAGACGATCGCGAGCCTCGAGCCGGCGGCGGACGCGGCCATGGAGAAGGAGCAGCTGGATGCGCGCGTCACGAGGCTCGCCGCCGAGCCCCGCGCCCGCGGAGCGAGCGCCCTCGTCGCGCAGGTGCGCCGCGACCTCGACCGGATGGGCCTGTCCGACGACACCGACGAGCCGCACAAGCTCGACCAGATGCTGCGCTCGCTGGAGACGGATCTCGAGGCGAGCGACGCCCCTCCCACCGATTCGCAGCGCCGCCTGCTCGCGGAGTGCCGCCCCCGACTGGCCTCGGTCCGCGATCGGCTCGAGGCGTTGCGGAAGGGCCCGCTCGCCCGTCTCGACACTCGACTCCGCGCGCTGGGCGTCACCGAGCCGCCGTCTCCGCCCGCCGCGGAAGAGGAGAGCGCGTCGGAGGACGTCCCCTGACCGTGGAACCGCGAGTCAGGGAAGGAGGAGAGGAGCGATGTGGATCCTGCTGCAGGAAATCCCGGCGTGGCTGAGCGTCCTCGCCGGCGTAGGCGGTGTCGTGATCGCCGCCATGAACATCGGACGCACCCGCTGGGCCACCGTGCTCCTGGCCGGCTTCTTCGCCGAGACCCTGGCCATGGCCTTCTCGCGGCTCGCACTCCTCGGAGTGCGCCAGGGCCTCACCACGGTGACGGCGCTGGGCGCGGCGTTCCTCCTGGCCTCGCTGATCGGCCTGGCTGGCCGCGTCGCCGTCGTTGCCGGCGTGGCGGGGCTACTATCAGAGCTCCGCGGCCGGGCACAGCCGCCACGCGGATGACAGAGCTGGAGGAACCATGGATCCCCTCGAGCGGCGACGATGACGAGATCGGCGAGCGTGAAGTCCAGTCCTGAAGCTCTCGTCCGGGGCTTCATCGACAAGTTCGATCCGGAGGCCCGGCGCTTGATTCGCGCCGTCCGCAAGGCGCTCCGCCGCCGCTTCTCGACCGCGTACGAGCTCGCCTACGACAACTACAACTTCTTCGTCCTCGGCTACTCACCGACCGAACGACCTTCCGACGCCGTCGTCTCTGTGGCCGCTGGGGCGAACGGAGTCGGCGTGTGCTTCATCCGCGGGGCTACGCTTCCCGATCCGAAGAAGGTCCTGCTAGGGTCGGGAAACCAGACGCGCTTCATTCGGGTGCCGTCCCTCGACGTGCTGACGCGACCGGAAGTCGAAAACCTGTTTGCCGCCGCGGTCGCGCAGTCCCGGACGCGCTTCCGGGAAACCGGGACGCCGAAATTGATCGTACGATCCATCTCGGCCAAGCAGCGGCCGCGCCGCAGGGCGGCCCCGCGCCGACGGAGGGCTTGACGCAGTCTGGGCGGCAGCAGTGCAGGAGGTCCACGGTGTCCGAGAAGGAAGACATCGTCTCGCGGCTCGAGCAGGCCATACCTCGAGTCGAGGAGTGGATAAGCGAGCTCCACGCGGCTCACGCCGCACGGGCACGGCCTGCCTCTGCGCTGGGATACGCCGGGCTGGCCAAGGCGTGGCCCGCCGACGTTCTGAGCGCGGCCCTCACGGTCTCCGTGGACAGGACTCCGTTTCCGCCGGTGGCGGAGCTCGGACTGCCCGAGTTCGAGTTCATGGCGGAGAGCAGCTGGGCCGGCATTACCTTCGGACACATGTACTTCACCGACAGGGAGGAGGCCGACGAAGCCACGCACTTCCACGAGCTGTGCCACGTCGTGCAATGGAAGGTGCTCGGCGTACGTGACTTCCTCTTCACCTACGCGCTCGGCATCCGGTCGAACGGCTACGCTCGAAGCCCCTTCGAAGCGATCGCCTACGAGCTGCAGCAGGAGTTCGAAGCCGGCCGGCCGCGTTCGGGGTTGGTGGACTTCATCACGGCCCACGCGCGGGAGGCGCACGCGGCAGTCGTCGAGTCTCTTCGATCCAGCCGTTGAAGATGGCGAGTTCTCGAGAACGAAGAGGTCCTATGCACATCTACCTGATGCAGCACGGGGAAGCCCGGCCTGAGCAGGAGGACCCGGCCCGGGCGCTCACGGACCGCGGACGCGCCGAGGTCGCGCGCGTGACCCGCGCGGTGGCGGGTCGAAACCTGGGCATCGCGCAGATCGCACACTCCGGGAAGCTCCGGGCCCGACAGACGGCCGAGATCGTCGCGTCGCTCCTCTCGCCGACGCCGCCCGTCGAGGAGATGTCCGGGCTCGGACCAAACGACGACCCGCGCGTCGCGGTAGAGGCGTTGAAGGCCGCCTCCGGGCCGCGGCTCATCGTGGGACACCTCCCCCACCTCAGCCGCCTGGCCTCGCTCCTCCTCGTGGGCGACCCGGAGAAGCCCGTCGTCGCCTTCCGGATGGCCGGGCTCGTCTGCCTCACGCACGGCGAAGACGGCTGGCGGCTCGCCTGGGCTGTCGTGCCCGAGATCCTCGACGAATAGCCCCGGCGCTATCCGCCCGCGCTGACTGCCTGCTCGGACTTCTTCGCCGGCAGCGGCTTGGGCAGGGGCTTCCGGGGCAGCTTCTCCGGCCGCATCGCCGCGTTGTAGACGAATGAGGCCAGGACCGCCGACGCCTGCATCAGGTCGCCGCTCTGGAGGTGGTCGTACACGTCCAGGCTGGAGTGGTGCGTGCGCGAGCCGTAGTCGAGCGGATCCTGGATGAACTGGAAGCCGGGCAGGCCTACGGCGTCGAACGACTCGTGGTCGGTGCCGCCCGTGTTCCGGATGGAGATCGTCGTCGCGCCCAGGTCGCGGAAGGGCGCGAGCCAGGCCTCGAAGATCGGCCGCACCATGTCGTTGCCCTGGAGGTAGACGCCGCGGATCTTGCCCGTGCCGTTGTCCACGTTGAAGTAGCCGGCGAGGCGGGCGTGCTCGGGCTTCACGGCCATGGTCACGGGGTCGCCGAAGTGCTCCTTGACGTAGCCGCGCGAGCCGTAGAGCGCCTGCTCCTCGCCGCTCCACAGGGCGAGCCGCACCGTGCGGTCCATCGGGAGGTTGAGCGCCTTCAGGATCCGGAACGCCTCGAGGACGACCGCGCAGCCGGCCGCGTTGTCCGTGGCGCCGGTTCCCGCGTGCCACGAATCGAGGTGGCCTCCGAGCATCACGACCTCGTCCTTCTTCTTGCCTCCCGGGATCTCGGCCACGACGTTGACACCGTCGGGAGCGTCGTCGTGGTAGCGCGCGGCGAGCTCGACCTCGACCGTCACCTTCACGTTCTTCTGGACGAGCCGGACCATGCGGTCGTACGGCTCCGGGGCGAGCGCGATGACGGGAGGCGGCTCGGGAGCGCCCGACTCCCACGAGCCCCCGTTCTCCGCGAACACGATCGCACCGTGGCCACGCGCGTCGGTGCCCAGGACGGCGAGCACGCCCTCGTCGCGGAGGAACGCGTTGAGCCCGTTCTTCACCGTTTCCCCCCGCTCCCAGTAGTCGGCCTCCATCTCGAGCGGGATGCTCGACATGAAGCGCTCGCGCTCCTTCGGATCGGTCGGGAGCTTCGTGATCGGCCACTCGACATTAGCCGCCGCCATCGGCTCGGGAGCGTTGGCTATCGACGCCAGCCGCGAGTCGTCGTACCGGTGGCTGTCCGGCTCCCCGGGGGGCTCGAGCTCACGGGGGGCGGTGATCAGCACGACTTTCCCCCGGAGCTTGCCCTTCTGCTGCTCCACGTATTGCCGAATGCGCGCGGCGAGCTTCTCGGCGTCCGAGGGCAGCGCCACCTCGTCCTTCGGGACGAGCGGCGCGTAGACAGCCTCCCCCGAGACCGGGCCGTTCGTCCCTCGGGTCCAGGCTTCCGGCACTCCGGGCAGCGGCGCGTAGGTGGGCGCCGTCATGTGAGCCGAGAAGCGCGACATCGACCACCCGCGCCCGAACGTCCCCCACTTCTCCAGCCGCGCTCCCGTCGCCCCCCACTCCTTCAGGTTGCGCACGGCCCAGTCGGCCGCGGCCTGGAATCCCGGCGAGCCGGTGAGCCGCGGTCCGTTCACGTCCGTGAGCCAGAACAAGTGGTCCATGACCTTCGAGTCGCGGAAGGCCTCGACCTTGATCCGGTGGATCGTGGCGAGGTCCACGTCCTCCGCGCCGAGGGCGTCGGGTGCTTCAGCGACGAGGACCGAGACGCAGAGCACGAAGCCGTAAGCGACACGATTGCGCATGGGGATCTCCGAGTTACCGGCAGTCGCGGTGCTCACTTGCTGACGAGGCCTTCTTTCTGGAGCTGCTTGGCCGCGGCGGAGACGAGGTCGCTCATGAACTCGTCCGCCCGCTTGGGGTTCTTGGTCTCGCTCAAGGCGGCCCAGAGGAGCTTGTTGCCCTTCACGTCGAAGACGAGCGTCTCCACCCAGAAGACGTTGTCCATCTTCACGTAGCCGGGGTCGTAGATCCCGCCCCAGCCCCACCCGTAGAAATCCGTGAACGAGTAGTAGTTCGTCACCCAGTAGCTGGCCGGCGTCTCCGAGAGCTCCGCCACCTTGTTCACGGAGCGGAGCACGACGGCGCCCGCTACCCCGGCCTCCTCGAGCCGCGCGCGCGCCTGCTCCTTGTCCTTGAGCGCCTCCGGGGGCAGAAGCGTGTGCGCGGCCACACCCACGACGTTGCGGGACCTGAGCGCATACGCCAGCTCGTCTTCGATGCCGTTGCGTGTCTTCTCGTCGTTCAGCATGACGACGGCCGCCACCTTCTGGCCGCGGAAGTTCATGGGCGAGGCGTCCGGCGGCTTCCAGCTGGACTTGAACTTGGTTCCCGCCTCCGCGACGCCCGCAAGGCTCGCGACAGCCACGACCACGGCAACTCTTCGCGTCATCCATCCTCCTGAATCGAACCGCTCGTCAGGCCGCGGCCCCAGGCGGCGCCCAGAGTATTGCTTCGGAAGGCCGCAAAGGCTACTCCGCCGCCCGGGTCCCGTCCCTGCCTCGCGGTGGACCCCTCCGTCGCGCGATCGCCGCAATTTATGCATTGAATCGTCGCGGCATCGCGAGTAGAGTGCGCGTGGTATCCCTCCATGACGACAGGAGGTTCGCAGATGAGGCGAGCGGTAGTGTGTGTCAGCGTGCTTCTCGCAGTGCTCACCCTCGGTTCCTCGGTGCCCGACACCAACGCCGCATCCAAGCGCGTGCCTGTGATCGATCCGCAGACGACCCCGTTGGGTCCGATCTGCTTCTCGACGTTACCGTTCCCCGACATCCTGGTGTGGTTCCTCGACCGCCACGGGAACACGGCCCACGCATTTCAGTTCGACGGCGTCGGCCGGGACCTCTCGGGCAATCGGACGCAATCGGTCAGCGTGACTATCGACCTGCCGAACCCCACCGAGCTGAGATTCGGGTATACCACCTACCCGCAGAGCGGTTTCGTTCCCGTGATCGCCGGAGGTCGCGTCAGCCTCTCGACGTTGAGCGGACCCGGCGAGTGCTTCTCTTCCCCTGTGCCGTGCGGAGCGTTCACCATGGCGGTCATCGGCTGTCCCGCCAATGCCCGACCGGTCGAAGGCGTAGGCCAGGGCCAGGAGTAGCCAACACCCGACGGAAGTAGCGAGGGGTGCGGCCCACGGGTCCGGCGCGACGTCGCGGGCCCGGAGGCCGCACCCGTGTCTGCCTTCTTCTTCGTCGGAGGAACCATGAAGGAGCTTGCGGGTCGTCTGGCGCTGAGCGTCGTGTGCGTGTACGGGCTGGCGGGGGCGACGGCGAGAGCGGAGGAGGTCGTCCGGAGTCCCGAGATGCCGTCGAGAGACGCGGTGACGCGCGTCTGGACCGCCGCGGCCAAGGCCGGCGCACGTCCGATGCCGCTCCGCGAAGTCCAGGGAACGCCCGTGCCCGCGCCCGCGTCGCTCCTGAAGACGGGCACGCCCGGGTCCATGCCTGGCAACCCTCCGGCGCGAGCCCGGCGGCGTCAAGGGCCGACCGTCCCGATTCCAGAGGAGTTACGGGACAGCTCGGCGCCGCCCGAGTTCGGCCCCGGCTCGACGGTCTGGTACACCTATCCCCCGCCCTCGAGCCTCTACGTCCCCGTGCTGGACTACGTCTATCCCGTCTATCCCCACACCGCCGTCGGCAAGCTCTTCTTTTCCGACCTCGGCACGAACTTCGTCTGCTCGGCCTCCTCGATCACCAGCAGCGGCACGTGGGGCGCGGGCAACCGGCAGACCGTCGTCACCGCCGGTCATTGCTGCAGCGACAGCGGGCGCTTCTTCACCAACTTCCTCTTCGAGCCCGCCTACATCGCGGGCTCGGCGCCGCTCGGCAGCTGGACCGCGAGCGGTGCCTCCGTGCTCGCGGCCTGGAACCAGAGCGGGGACTTCACCCGCGACGTCTGCGTGCTGCAGATGCACAGGCTCGGCGGCGCCAACATCAACGACGCCGTGGGCGCGCTCGGCTACGCCTTCAACCAGCCGCTGCCGCAGCACTACCACGCCACGGGCTGGCCGCAGGCGGCGCCTTTCGACGGCCAGTATCTCTACATCTCCGCCGCTTCCGACGCGGAGACCGACACCAACCAGGCCGGCGCGCTCCCGTTCACGCACGGGATCGGCAACGCGATGACGGGCGGCTCGAGCGGCGGCGCGTGGATCCGGCAGTTCCAGACCTACGTCGGCGCGAACCAGTTCAACGGCCTCAACCTGTCTCTTATACACATCTCCGAGCCCACGAGACT
>JBKPBQ010000336.1:0-6182 GCA_046726955.1 Acidobacteriota bacterium | reverse complement strand
GTAGTCGGGGTTCCTCTTGCTCCGCTCCACGGCGCGCCCGGCGCGGTCCATGAAGAGCGCGCGGTTCGGCAGCCCGGTGAGCGCGTCGTGGAAGGCGTCGTGGAAGACCTGCTGCTCGAGGAGCTTGCGCTCCGTGATGTCGGCGAACGAGCCGGCGAAGCGGTAGGCGTGCCCCTCCTCGTCGCGCACGGCGAGGCCCCGGCAGAGCATCCAGCGCCAGGAACCGTCCTCGTGCTGCAGGCGGTGCTCGCTCTCGAAGTGCGCGGTCAGGCCCTCGAGGTGGGCTACGATCTCCATGCCCAGGCGGTCGCGGTCGGACGCGTGGACGCGCGCGAACCACTCGCGGGGCCGCGAGATCGCGCTAGCCGGAGCGCCGAGCATCTCCCGGAAGCGGTCGGAGGTGTACATCTCGTTCGTCTCGAGGTCCCAGTCCCAGAGCCCGTCCGACGCCCCGAGCGCGGCGAGGGCGTAGCGCTCCTCGCTCTTGCGCAGCGCGGTCTCCGCCCGCTTCCTGTCCGTGATGTCGATCGCGCTCGCGATCACGCAGTCCTCGCCGTCGAGCTTTATCCTCTCGGCGGACATGAGCAGGTGCTTGACGGCACCCGTGGACGTCCGGTAGTCGACTTCGCGGTTCTGGAGGCTGCCGTCCGCCTCCAGGATCGCCTGCAGCTCGCGGTCCTCCTCCGGGCTCGGGCCGATCCCGATCTCCTCCGGCGTGCGGCCGATGACCCGTCCCCGCTTGAGGCCGACGCACTGCAGGAACGCGTCGTTGACCTCGAGGAGCCGCCCGTCGCGCAGGCGGCGGATCGCAACCGCGCTGGGGTTGGAGCGGAAGGCCTTGACGAACTTCTCTTCGGAGAAGCGGAAGGCGGTCTCCGCGCGCGAGCGCTCGCTGGCCTCGAAGCGCAGGGCGGCGTGGGCGGCGCGCAACGCCGCGCTCCGCGACCGCGCGGTGCCCTCGATCTGGGCCTGGGCTTCCTGCACGTCCGGCGGCACGGGATGCCCCTGCACCTCCGCGGAGGCGGCGGTGGCGCGCAGGCGCAGTATCGACTCCGTGAGCTGCGCGTCCTCGAGGGGCTTGCCGTCGAGAACGGCCATCCACACCCGGCGCTCGCCGGGCAGCGGCAGCCGCACGCCCACGTAGCTCTCGATCTCCGGCATCCCGAGTGCGGTGCCCACCGCGAACTGCTCCCAGGTCCCCGACGCGTGGCAGGCCGCGCCGGCATCGAGCACCTCGCGGCAGGGAAGGTCGTCGAGCGAGTAGACGAACCCGGGGAAGGCCCGGCCCTCCACGGAGACCGCGAGTGTCCTGGCGAGGCGTCCGCCCGGCAGCGCTTCCGCCACGAAGGCGCAGGCGACGCCCAGGCTCTCCGCGAGCGCTTTCACGTGTGAGGCGAAAAGAGAGGCTTCGCGCCCCTCGGCAATGCGCCGAGCGCGCGGGGAAGGATCCCAGTCCATAGTCAGCAGGCGGTGCGGCGTGTCTCCGGTCGTCAAAAAAAACTGCGGCCGCGAGCGCGGCCCCCGTCGTGCCCGCGGCCGTCTTTCGTCGCCCGCTCTCTGGCCAGGGAGTGCGGCGCGACAGCCAGAGATTCTCGCCGTCGGCGCACTCCCTGGGTATCAGTGGGCTTCCCTCCCGGTTGTAGGAACTTGGAGGACGGCGCTGTAGGACGGACACCGACGAAGGGGTCGTGGTCTTAAGATGGCGGGGTGACTCCGGCCCCCACCACGTCCTTCTTCGGGCCCCGGGGGCTGCTCGCCCGCGCCCTGCCCGGGTACGAGGAACGGCCCGCGCAGCAGCGCCTCTCGGAGGCGGTGGAGCGCGTGCTCCGCGACGGCGGGCTGCTGCTCGCCGAGGCGGGAACGGGGACGGGCAAGACGCTCGCCTACCTGCTGCCCGCGGTGGAGCTGGGCCGGCGAGTTGTCGTGTCCACGGGGACGAAGAACCTCCAGGAGCAGCTCGTCAACAAGGACCTGCCGCTGCTCGCGCAGGCTCTCGGACGCGACCTTTCGGTCGCGGTCATGAAGGGACGCGGGAACTACTTGTGCCTCCTCCGCTACCGCTCCTTCGCGCAGGCGGGGAGCTTCCGGCGCCTCGAGGAGATCCCGCTCTTCCGCGCGGTCGAGCAGTGGACTCCGGCCACGGACACGGGCGACCGCGCGGAGATCGCGGACCTGCCGGACTCCGTGGACTTCTGGCGCGAGATCTCCGCCACCAGCGAGAACTGCATCGGCCAGGCCTGCCCGGACTTCGACCCCTGCTGGGTCACCCGGATGCGCCAGCGCGCGCTCGAGGCCGACCTCGTGATCGTGAACCACCACCTGCTCTGCGCCGACCTCGCCGTGCGCGAGGAGAGCAGCTACGGCCAGGTGATCCCGCCCTACGACACCGTGATCCTGGACGAGGCCCACCTCCTCGAGGACGTGGCCACACAGTACTTCGGCGTCCAGGTCTCCTCGCACCGCGTGGAGGAGCTCGCCCGCGACGTGGAGCGGGAGCTGAAGGCGGCGAAGCTGGACGCGCGCGAGGTGCTCGCCGAGGTGGACGCGGTGCGCCATCGCGGGGACCGGCTCTTCCAGATGCTGCAGCGCGGGACGGGGCGGCGGCTGGGCCCGGGCTGGATGCCGAGCCGCCTCGCCGAGGAGTCGGGGGCGCTCCTCACGCGGCTCGAAGGTCTTCGCACGGCGCTCCTCGCCGTCCCCGACCGCCCCGACGCGCTAGCCGGGCTTGCGGGCCGCGCGCAGATCCTGGCCGCCGAGATCTCGTTCGTCCTCGCCGCGGAGGACGACGGCCACGTCTACTTCGTGGAGACGCGCGGCCGCGGCGTCTTCCTCCGGGCGACGCCCATCGACGTCTCGGCACGGCTGCGCGAGACGCTCTTCGAGCCGATGCGCGCGGCCGTCCTGACCTCGGCGACGCTCTCGGTGGACGGCCGCTTCGAGTACGTGAAGGACCGGCTGGGCGTCGAGCCCTCGGAGGAGCTGATCCTGCCTTCCCCGTTCCGGTACGAGGAGCAGGCGGTCCTCTACGTCCCCCGCCGGATGCCCGAGCCCGCATCGCCGCAATTCGTGGACGCGGCGGCGGAAGAGGTGGTGAAGATCCTGGAGGAGAGCCGTGGCCGTGCCTTCGTGCTCTTCACCTCCTACGCCAACATGAACGCCGTCGCCGAGCGCATCGCGGGCCGCGTCGAGTTCCCGCTGCTCATCCAGGGCGAGGCTCCCAAGGCCGCGCTCCTCGAGACCTTCCGCACGACCCCGGGCGCCGTGCTCCTGGCCACCGCCTCCTTCTGGCAGGGCGTGGACGTGGTGGGAGAGCAGCTCTCCTGCGTGATCGTGGACAAGCTGCCGTTCGCGTCTCCCGCCGACCCCGTCGTGGCCGCGCGGATCGAGCGCCTGCGCAACCGCGGGGGCAATCCGTTCGGGGAGTACCAGGTGCCGGTGGCCGTCCTCATGCTGAAGCAGGGCCTCGGCCGGCTCATCCGCTCCGCGTCCGACCGCGGCGTCCTCGCCGTGCTCGACAGCCGCCTGATCCAGAAAGGCTACGGCCGCCGCTTCCTCGACAGTCTCCCGCCGGCCCGGCTCGTCCACGACCTCGGCGAGGTGCGCGGGTTCATGGCCTGATCGTCAGTCGAGGGGCGACTCCCGGGCCTCTCCCCGCGCCTCGCTGCGCAGCGTCAGCACGGCCGAGATCACGACGATGACCGCGCCCAGGACGAACAGGCGGTCCGGCAGCGCGCCCCAGAGCCACCAGTCGAAGAGCCCCGCGAAGATCGGGCCCACGAAGATGAACGGGCCCACGAGGGCCGCGGGGGCGTTCGCGTAGGCGTTCGTCATCGAGAGCTGGCCGAGGGTCGCGAGGAGCCCCATGCCGAGGAGGATCATCCACATCGTGCTCGAGGGCGCGCGCCACTCCGCGACCGCCGCGGGCAGGCCGCCCAGGGTGCCGATCAGCGCGAAGTAGAAGACGATGCGCGAGGAGGGCTCGGTGCGCGTGAGCCGGCGGATGCCGACCTGGGCCACCGCTCCCAGCACGGCGGAGGCGAGCCCGATGAGCGAGGCGGTGGCGAAGAGCTCCGACCCCGGACGCAGCACGAGCACGATCCCCACGAAGCCGAGGGCGAGCACGCGCCAGAGCCGGGCGGGGACCGTCTCCCCGAGCCAGACGTAGCCGACGAGGGGGAGGAAGAGCGGCACCGACTGGTTGAGGAGCACGGCGGTGGCCAGGCGGAGGTGCGCGATCGCGTAGAAGAAGCAGTACATGGCGGCGAGGCCGGAGAGGCCGCGGGCGAGATGGCCGCGCAGGTCGCGCGTGCGCAGGCCCTCGCGGCCGCCGGGGAGGAGCCACGGCGTGAGGACGAGCAGCCCGACCGCGTTGCGGAAGAAGACGACCATCGCGTTCGGGAGCTCGCTCGAGGCGAGCTTGATCAAGGCCCCCATCGCCGCGAAGAGCAGACCCGCGCCCACCATGTAGAGCGCGGCGCGCGGGAGGTCGGTCCTCGGAGTGGCTGCCGACAAAACGGACGATGCTACCAGACCCCGCCCCTTCCGCCCGCTCTCGCTCCGTGAGAGACTGGGCTCGGTTCGAGGAGGCAATCCCATGAAGCGTGCGCTTTTCGCCGGAGGGCTCCTGGCGTGCTTTGCCCTCCTCTCTTCCACGACCGCCTTCGCCCAGACGGGCAGCGCACGGGGTCGAGTAGTGGACGAGAAGGGCCAGGGCATCCCGGACGCCAAGGTCTTGATCGAGTTCCAGGGCGGGGTGACGCGCAAGTACGAGACGAAGACCAACAAGAAGGGCGAGTTCATCCAGGTCGGCATGCCGCCGGGGTCGTACAAGTTCACCGCCACCAAGGAAGGGCTCCAGGGCACGTTCATCGAGACGCGCGTGCAGCTCGGCGACGCCACCCAGATCCCGGAGATGACGCTCAAGCCGGCCGCGGCGACTGCGGGGGGCAGCGGCGGCGGCGTGAACGACCAGATCCGGACGACGTTCAAGCAGGCGATCGACCTGACGCAGGCGGGGAAGCTCGACGAGGCGGAGGCGGCCTACAAGTCGATCATCGAAAAGGACGCGAGCATCCCCGAGGTCTACCAGAACCTCGGCTCCCTCTATGCCCAGAAGAAGGACTGGACGAACGCCGAAGCGTCGTTCCAGAAGGCGCTGGAGCTGAAGCCGGGGAACGTTGATCTCACGAGCGCCCTCGCCAGGGTCTACCAGGAATCGGGCCAGTCGGACAAGGCCATGGCTCTCATGTCCAAGGCCGCGGAAGGCAACCCTTCCGACGCCAAGTCCCAGTTCAACCTCGGCATCTTCAACCTGAACGCGGGCAAGAGCGAGGAAGCGATCGCGGCCTTCCAGAAGGCGGTCGCCGCCGATCCGAACATGGCCGACGCCTACTTCCACCTCGGGACGCTGATGGTCGGCCAGAACAAGGTGACGGAGGCGGTGGGCTACCTCGAGAAGTACCTGGCCATGAACCCGACGAACGCGCAGAACAAGGCCACGGCCGAGGGTCTGATCGCGGCGCTCAAGCCGAAGAAGTGATCGCCGGCCGCGTCGCCGCCGTCCGGGAGCGCATCGCCCGGGCGGCGGCCCGCGCCGGCCGTCCGGCCGACAGCGTGACGCTCGTCGCGGTGAGCAAGACCTTTCCCGCGTCCGCCGTGCGCGAGGCCTTCCTCGCGGGGGTCGCGGACTTCGGTGAGAACAAGGTCCAGGAGGCGGAGGGGAAGGTCGCGGAGCTCGCCGATCTGCGCGAGCGAGGCCTGCGCTGGCATCTCGTGGGTCATCTCCAATCGAACAAGGCGAAGAAGGCGGGCGGGTTGTTCGATTGGGTGCATTCCGTCGACGGGACGGCCCTCGCTCGTCGCTTGAACGAGACCGGTGTCGAGCGGGGGAAGCCGATCCGCGTCCTCTTGCAGGTCGACCTCGCCGGCGAGGCCACGAAGTTCGGCCTGCCCGAAGCCGAGCTCTTTTCCACGCTCGAGGTACTGCGAGGTCTGGAGTCGCTTCGCGTGGAAGGCTTGATGATTCTTCCTCCGTACGACGAGGACCCGGAGAAGTCCCGTCCCTACTTCCAACGGCTGCGGGAGCTGCGTGATCGGGCGCAGGCGGCAGGCCTTCTCGGGGGACAGCTCTCGATGGGAATGAGCCACGACTTCGAGACGGCGATCGAGGAGGGGGCGACGCT
>JBKPBQ010000335.1:0-15733 GCA_046726955.1 Acidobacteriota bacterium | reverse complement strand
CGGGCGAGGACCTCTGGCGGCTCGAGCGCGGCGAGCCGGCGGAGACGTCGAGCGCGGGGGCACGCGCCGCCGTGCGCGCGCGGCGCTTCCGGGCGTACCGGCTGGATCGCGAGGGGATGGCGGCCCGGCTCGTCGAAGCACCCGAGGAGAGCGCCCGGGTTCCTCGCGAGCGCCGGCTCACCCTCGCCCTGCCGCGGCCCGACGGTGTCTTCGTACGGTTCGCGATCCAGGACTCGCCGGTCATGGAGCCGGGGCTCGCCGCGAAGCATCCCGACGTCAAGACGTACTCGGGCCGCGGGATCGACGAGCCCGCGACCACGATCCGCCTCGACCTCACACGCCTCGGCTTCCACGCCTCCGTGCGCGGGCCGGGAGGCTCCTGGTACGTCGATCCCTACTACCACCTCGACCAGAGCCTCTACGCGACGTACTTCCGGGGCGACGTCCCGCGGTCGGAGTACCCGCTCGTGGAGCCCGAGGAGGCGGCGGCCGAGCTGGCAAGCGAGGCGCCGATCTCCGAGGCGCTCGCGGGAGGGCCGAACCTCACGGTCGGCGACCTGCGCCGCACCTACCGCCTCGCCCTCGTCACCGATCCCGCCTACGCGACCTACTTCGGCGGGCCTCCGAACGTGACGCCGGCGAAGGTCACCCTCGTGAACCGGGTCACGCAGATCTACGAGGACGAGACGTCGATCCGCCTGGTGCTCGTGGCCAACAACGACCTCCTGAACCTCGACACGGCGGCCCTCGCCACCGGAGCGGACGGGCCGTGCGGAAGCGCGGCCTGCTTCACTCCCTCGCAGGTCGCCAGCTGCGGCAGCCTCGCCCGCATCCGGATCGTGATCGGCCAGATCATCGGGGCGAGCAACTACGACATCGGCCACCTCGCGCTCGGCGGTCCGGGGGGCGGTGTGGCCAGCCTGGGAGTCGTCGGCCGGGGGGGAAAGGCGCAGGGCTGCACGGGCGTGACGACGCCCGTGGGAGACCTCTTCGCGGTGGACTACGTGGCCCACGAGATGGGGCACCAGTTCGGGGGCTTCCACACGTTCAACGGCATCCAGTCGAACTGCTCGGGAGGTAACCGCGACTCGACGAGCTCGGTGGAGCCGGGCAGCGGCTCCTCGATCATGGCCTACGCGGGAATCTGCGCCTCGGACGACCTGCAGCCCCACAGCGATCCCTACTGGTCGGAGCAGAGCTTCCTGCAGATCGTGAGCTACGCCTCGTCGAGCCAGAGCGCGATCAACGAGGTGCAGACGGTCTCGCTGCGCAACTTCGACACGAACGGCGACTCGTTCACGATCCGGTACAACAGCAGCGACTCCGTCCCTATCGTGCGCGGCACGAACTACACCGCCGCCGGCATCGCGAGCGCCATCCAGGGGATCGCGACCTGGCCCGGGGGCACCGTGTCCGTCGCGAACTTCGGGGGAGGAGGCAGCCCCACCGACAGCGGCTTCCAGGTGACGTTCAATAGTGCCCCGCTCGCGGGGACCAACGTGAGCCCCCTCTCGCTCACGAACCTGAACGGCGTCACTGGCTTTGTAGGGGAGACGGACAAGGGAGGCCCCGTCGACAACAAGGGCTTCACGATCACGCCCACCGGCAACCACGCGCCGTCCGTTACGGCGCCCGCGACGTTCACGATCCCGCTCCGCACGCCGTTCGCGCTGACGGGGAGCGCCACCGACTCCGACGGCGACACGGTCACCTACCTGTGGGAGCAGACGGACCGGGGAGGCACGGCGGGTACCGGCCTCGTCAGCAACACGAAGACGGACGGCCCGCTCTTCCGCCAGTTCGGTGTCGCCGCCGCCGTCACCGCGACGGGCACGCTCCAGTACCACTCACCCGGCGAGAACGCGGTGACGACGGTCCCCACGCGCGTCTTCCCAGACATGATCCAGATCCTCGCCGACGACACGAACGCGGCGACCGGGACCTGTTCCACCGTCGAATGCTTCTCGGAGTTCCTTCCCACGGCGGGCTACGTCGGGGTCGCGGGAGTGAACGCGAGCCCGCTCTCCCTTCACTTCCGCCTGACCGCCCGCGACGGCAACCCCGGAGCAGGAGGAGTCGCGAGCGCCGACACGACGCTCCTCCTCGCCCCGAACGCCGGCCCCTTACTCGTCCTCAATCCGAACACCCGGATGACGTGGACCGGCAACACGTCGCGGCTCGTCACGTGGGACGTGGCCAACACGGACGTCCCTCCGGTGAGCGCGACGCACGTCTCGATCCTGCTCTCCGTGGACGGGGGGCTCACGTTCCCGCACGTCCTCGCGGCGAACACGCCGAACGACGGGTCGGAGACGATCATCGTGCCCAACCTGAGTACCACGAAGGCGCGCGTGATGGTGCTGGCCGTGGGCAACATCTTCTTCGACGTCTCCAACGCGGACTTCACGATCGTGGCGGGGACGCCGCCGCCGGTGGTGACTGACAACGCGCCGGGCGGCGGTGCGGCCGCGCTCTTCGGGGGGCCGGTCTCGCCGACGGTCACCGTCTCCGCGACCGACCCCGACTCGCTGGGCACGGCGCTCAACGCTTCCGCTTCCGGCCTTCCCACCGGTCTCAGCCTCGCCGTGGCCACGACCACTGCGGGGCCGCCGGGGGCGCGGACGTGGACGGTCGCCGGCAACGTCACGGCCCCGCCGGCGACTTACCCCGTGACCGTCACCGTGACGGACGAAGCGGCGGGCGTCGGCACGACGACGTTCAGCATCGTGGTGAGCCGTGCCCCGACGACGACCGCGCTCGTCTCCTCGGCCAACCCTGCGAACGGCGCGCTGGGCGTGACGTTCACCGCGACCGCCACTACGGGCACGCCGGCGGGCGGGGTGCCTACAGGCTCTGTCATCTTCCGGGACGGAGCCGCGACTCTCGCGACCGTCAACCTCAACGCGTCCGGCCAGGCGATCCTGACGACGGCGAGCCTCTCGGTGGGCACCCACCCGATCACCGCCGAGTACTCCGGGGACACGAACCGCAACGCCAGCACCTCGACCGTCCTCAACCAGGGCATCGTCATCCCCGCGGTGAGCTACTTCACGCTCACGCCGTGTCGTGTCGTGGACACCCGCGGCGGAGCTCCCGTGGCGGGGCCGGCGCACGCCGGGCCGGCGCCGCGGGCAATCGCCCAGGGCGGCGACTGCGGCCTCCCGGCCACCGCGAAGGCGGTGTCGGTCACGCTCACCGTGACGCAGCCGAGCGCTGGCGGCAATCTGCGGCTCTTCCCGTCCGGGATCCCGGTGCCGTTCGTGGCCTCGATCAACTACTCGGGCGGCCAGACGCGCGGCAACAACGCGGTCGTACCCCTGAGCGCGAGCGGGGCGATCGCGGCGTTCGTGGCCCAGCCGGCGGGGACGACGGTGCACCTCATCGTGGACGTGAACGGGTATTTCGAGTAGCGGGCCGCACGCGCCGGGCTACGAGCGCGGCCGCATCGCCTGCCGCGTCTCGCGCTCGAGCTCCTTCCGCTTGATCGACTCGCGCTTGTCGTGCGCGCGCTTGCCGCGAGCGAGGCCGATCTCGACCTTCACGCGGCCCTGCTTGAGGTAGGCGCGTAGCGGGATGAGCGTCAGGCCCTTCTCCGCGACTTTTCCCGCGAGCTTGTCGATCTCGCGCCGGTGGAGCAGGAGCTTGCGGTCGCGGTCCTCGGCGTGGTTCATGAGGTTGCCGTGGCTGTAGGGGCCGATGCGGCAGCCCACGAGGAAGAGCTCGTTGCCGCGCCTGTCCACGTACGCGTCGCGGAAGTGCAGCCCGCCCTCGCGGATGCTCTTGACCTCGGTCCCGACGAGCACGATGCCGGCCTCCGCGCGCTCGAAGACCTCGTAGTTGAACAGCGCCTTCCGATTGGTGGCGAGGACGCGCTCGCCCGGCGTGTCGGGCTTGGCCATGGCGGCCCATGTTATCCGAGGCCAAAAGCCTGGATGACAACCTTTTACCGATGGTTGAAAGCGTATGACAACCACCCCCGGCCCCCGGTGGTAGAGTCGGCCGGATGTCCAGTCTGGAGAGGAGGCTCGCGGCTCCGCAGGATCCCCGGGGTCGCATGGTCTCGATCTTCGTGGGCGCCGTCCTCCTGCCTTCGATCGCGCTCAGCGCCCTCTCCTTCCAGGCCGTTCCCAAGCACGCCGAGAGCCTCGAGATCAGCCTGCTGAAGCAGGCGGAGAAGGTCCTCTACTACGTCGAGAAGGACCTCGAGATGACCGCGCGCTCGAAAGCGCTCGAAGCGGCGCGGACCGTGGGCCCCGAGCTGCTCCTCGAAGGCCGGCCGGAGGCGATCCGCACCGCGCTCGACAGCGCCGGCATGCAGGAGGCCGTGTTCGACAACCTGCGCCTCGAAGCGTGGTCGCCGGTGAAGAGCCTCAAGGTCGTGCTCGCCCCCGGGGCCGACGAGATCCGGCTGCTCAAGGAGGCGCTGAAGGGCGCCGAGATGGCGCCGGGCCCCGAGGGCGAGGACTCGGTGCCCCTCACCACGATCGACGGGACCGAGCTCGGGATCCTCCGCTTCCGCTTCGCCTGCGGGTACGCGCACCACGTGATGGTGCGCGAGTATTTCGAGAAGGACTTCATGAACCCGGAGCAGGCCCTGGTCATCCGCGTGACCGACACCGACGGGTCGATCCTCTGGGAGAACGCACCCACGCCGAGCGGGGTCTTCGAGAGGGAGCGGATCATGGTAGCGCCCTCCTTCCGCGGCTTGAAGCTCGAGCTCAGGAACCGCGAGCGCTCGATCAAGCAGGAGGTCCGCCGATTCGCGATCGGCAAGACCGCGCTCATCGGCTTCATCGACATGATGCTGCTGGCCGGGCTCTACCTCGCCTACACGAACGTGCGCAAGGAGATCCACCTCGCCCGCCTCAAGAGCGACTTCGTGGCCAACGTGAGCCACGAGCTCAAGACCCCGCTCGCCCTCATCCGGCTCTTTGCGGAGACGCTGGAGCTCGGCCGGGTGCAGG
This sequence comes from Acidobacteriota bacterium, assembly GCA_046726955.1. Classification (GTDB taxonomy): domain Bacteria; phylum Acidobacteriota; class Vicinamibacteria; order Fen-336; family Fen-336; genus CAVPGH01. Next base: position 10,769 of record JBKPBQ010000335.1, on the reverse strand, counting down.
GAGTGGAGAAGGCGAAGCAGTACTACCGGATCATCAACAAGGAGAGCCAGCGCCTGACCCAGCTCATCAACAACATCCTGGACTTCTCGCGGATCGAGGCGGGGCGGAAGCAGTACCGGCTGGTGCGGACGGACGTCGGGCGCGTCGTGCAGGAGGTGCTCGACGCCTACCGCTTCCCGATCGAGCAGCAGGGCTTCACGCTCGAGGTGGAGATGGCGGACGACCTTCCGGAAGCGGAAATCGACGCGGAGGCGATCGAGCAGGCGCTGCTGAACCTCGTCAACAACGCGATCAAGTACAGCCGGGACGAGAAGTACATCAAGCTCTCCGTGCGCCACGAGAGCGGGAAGATCCTCGTGTCGGTCACGGACAAGGGCATCGGTGTGGCGAAGTCCGACCAGAAGAAGATCTTCGAGAAGTTCTACCGGGCGGAGAACACGCTCGTGCACGAGACGAAGGGCAGCGGCCTCGGGCTCGCCCTCGTGCAGCACATCATGGAGGCGCACGGCGGGACGGTGGAGCTCGAGAGCAGCCCGGGCAAGGGAAGTACCTTTACACTGGTGATACCGGCGGAGAGAGGGGAGCGCGCGACGTCCGCGGAACGGCCATGAGCAAGATACTCATCGTCGAGGACGAGCCGGACATGGTGCTGGGCCTCAAGGACAACTTCGAGTTCGAGGGCTACGAGGTCTTGACCGCCTCCGACGGCCAGACCGGCCTCGAGCGGGCGCGCACGCAGAAGCCGGACCTCCTCGTCCTCGACATCATGCTGCCCAAGCTCTCGGGCCTCGAGGTCTGCAAGACGCTCCGCGGCGAGGGCTTCGAAGCCCCGATCGTGATGCTCACCGCGCGCGGCCAGGAGATCGACAAGGTGGTGGGGCTCGAGCTCGGCGCCGACGACTACGTCACCAAGCCGTTCTCCATCCGCGAGCTCCTGGCGCGCGTGCGCGCGATCCTCCGGCGCAGCGAGGGCAAGAAGAAGCGGCTCAGCCGCTACCAGTTCTCGGACGTCGAGCTGGACTTCGAGGCCTACCGGGCCAAGAAGGGCAACGAGCCGCTCGAGCTGTCGCCGAGGGAGTTCGAGCTCCTGCGCTACCTCATCGAGAGGAAGGGAGAGACGGTCTCCCGCGACCGCCTCCTCGAGGACGTCTGGGGCTACGAGAGCTATCCTTCCACGCGCACGGTGGATACGCACATCGCCAAGCTCCGCGCCAAGATCGGGGACAGCGGGTCCGAGCCGCGCTGGATCCTGACCATCCACGGCGTGGGCTACAAGTTCGTCGATCCGGCATGAGACAGGGGGCGGCGGCCGGCACGGCGCCCGGTTCTCCCGCGCCCGCGCCCGAGCCGACCGCGCCGCGGACGAAGGCGCTCTTGGTCGGGGACCTGCCGGCCTGGGCTCGGGCCGACGGGGCGCTAGCGTCGATCGACGTCGCGACGACCGCGCCCGCAGACGTGCTGGCGCGGCTGGAGACCGATCCCCCCGAGGTGCTCCTGGTGGACAGCCAGATCCCGGGCGCCGACCTCGCCCGGCTCCTGGAGACATTGGGGCCGCCGGGAGTCGTGGGTCGTCCCGCCGTCCTCATCCTCACCGAGCCCGATCGCCGCAGCTCGGTCGAGGCGCGGCTGCTCGACCACGCCGACGACTTCGTGAACGTGGGCCTCGGCGCGGAAGTCCTCCTCGCCCGTGTGCGCGTCGCGCTCCGCACGCGCGCCTACCTCGAAGAGCTGAGCCGGAAGAACGCCGAGCTCGAGGAGCTGTACGCCCGCGTGGGCACGATGGCGCGCCGGATGGGGGAGGAGCTGCGCCTCGCTTCGCACGTGCAGCGGAGCCTGCTGCCGCCGCCGCTCCACCACGGCTCGCTCGACGTGGCCAGCGAGTTCATGCCGGTGCGCGAGATTGGCGGCGACTACTACGACGTGCTCGGGCTCGAGGCGGGCCGTCTCGCGCTCGCCATCGGCGACGTCATGGGCAAGGGCGTGCCCGCGGCTCTCCTCGCCGCGAACCTCAAGGCGTGCCTGCGGGCGCAGGTCCAGGCCGGAGGCGTCGCCCCCGAGCAGACGATCACCCGGGTGAATCGGCTCTTCTGGGACGTCACGCCGAAGGGCCTGTTCGCGAGCCTCTTCTTCGGCGTCTTCGACTTCCAGTCCGGACTCTTCGAGTACGTCAACGCGGGCCACGACCATCCCTTCCTCGTGAGGGGGGACGGCAGCACGGTGGATCTCGGGACGGGGGGTACCGTCCTCGGCCTCGTCGAGGACTCGAGCTACGACCGCGGGCGGGTTCGGTTCAGCCGGGACGAGCTCTTCGTCTTCTTCAGCGACGGGCTCACCGACCGGGCGAACGCCCGCGGCGAGATGTACGGGGCCGACCGGCTTCGCGAGGCCGCGCTACGGTCGCGACGCGATCCCGCCCGAATCGTGCTTTACTCTCTTCTGGGGGAAGTTCAGGGCTGGTCCGGCGGTACTCTCCCCGAGGACGACACGACGCTCATCGTGGCCAAGGCCCTCTAGCCTCTAGGGGCCGACAAGTCACGACGTCTTGAATATTTAGGTCCTCGCGCGTAAAGTACTGCTTGAAGCCCGTTTCCATGGAGTACGTCTGCAAGGTGGGGACGCCGGCTGGTGAGGTCGTGGAGCAGACCTTTTCCGCCCGCGACGAAGCCAGCTTGCGCGCCGACCTCGAGCAACAAGGGTTTTACCTCTTCTCCATCCGTCGGGGACTGGGGTTTTCCGCCCTGCCGATGGGCCGGCCGAAGGTCCGCGCCGAAAAGCTGCTCATCTTCGCGCAGGAGCTGGCGGCCCTCCTGAAGGCAGGTCTGCCCCTCCTCCAGTCCCTCGACGTCATGCTCGAGCGCCAGAAGGACCCGACGTTCCGGCGCTCGCTCACCACGATCCGCGAGAAGGTGAAGTCGGGGATCGCTCTTTCCGACGCCTTCAAGGCCGAGGGGGAGCTCTACCCGCCGATCTTCTCCGCGAGCCTCGTGGCCGGGGAGCGGAGCGGCAACATGGACACCGTCCTGCGTCGCTTCTCGCAATACCTGCGCCTGAACCAGTCCCTGAAGAAGAAGGCGGTCTCGGCCTCGGTCTATCCCATGGTCCTCCTCGCCATGATGACCGTCCTCGTGGTGGTCATGCTCGTCTACGTGATCCCGCAGTTCCGGGGGTTCTACGAGGGCCTGGGGGCCGAGCTCCCCCTGCCCACGCGAGTGGTCATGGCGATGGCCGTCGGTTTTCGCGAAAACCTGCCGTGGATTCTCCTCGGCCTCGGAATAGCCGGGGCCGCCGGTTGGTACTGGTTCCGGCGGGACGCGTCTGGGGCCATCGTGGACCGGGCGCTCTTGCGCTTTCCATACCTGGGACCGCTGATGCGGATGTACGCCACGAGCCAGCTCGCGCGCACCCTCAGCACGCTCCTGGCCGGAGGTCTGCCCCTCCTGAACGCGCTGGAGGTGGCCGCCGCCTCGATCGGGAACCGGGCGATCGCCCACGCCGTGAGCGGCGCCACCGGCCGGATCAGGGAAGGGGCAAGCCTCACGACCGCCCTCGAGTCCACGCACATGTTCGAGGCCCTGCCGCTCGAAATGGTGAAGGTCGGCGAGCAGACCGGGGCCCTCGGCGACATGCTGGGGGCGGTCAGCGACTTCTACGACGAGGAGCTCGACAACCGCATCGCGACGCTCCTCTCGCTGGTGGAGCCTGTCCTTCTCGTGCTCATGGCCGTCATCGTGGCGGGCCTGCTCCTGGCGTTCTACCTGCCGATGTTCGAGGCCATATCGGCGATCCAGTCGAGGATCCACTAGATGGCGGAGACGAAGGCGCTCGTGCCAGATCCCACGTCCGCGCTCGGCAACTCGGCCGAGGAGGAGGCGGCACGCGCGCTCGCCGCCCGCTATCGCCTGGAGTACGTGGACATCCTGAGCTTCGCTCCCGACCCGGAGATCCTGAAGTCGGTCCCGGTCGAGCTGATGTTCCGCTACAACTTCCTGCCCTACAAGCGCGAGGGGGAGCGGCTCGTGCTCGTGATGGCCGACCCCACCGATATCCCGGTGGTGGACGAGCTGAGCCTGCTGTTGCAGACGCCGGTCCTGCCCGCGGTGGGGACGCCCTCCGCGATCCAGGAGGCGCTCAAGCGCGGCCAGGGGACGACGCGCGTGCTCGAGCAGGCGAGCGAGTCCTTCAAGATCCAGATCCTCCGCGAGGACGAGGAGGGCGAGGAAGTCCTGTCCATCGACAAGATCCAGTCCGACCAGTCGCCGATCATCCGGCTCGTGGACTCCACGATCTTCGACGCCTTGAACCGCCGGGCCTCCGACATCCACATCGAGACGCGCGACGCCGAGGTCGTGATCAAGTACCGCATCGACGGAGTGCTCCAGCCCGCGATGAAGCCCATCGCCAAGGAGCACCACTCCACGATCATCAGCCGTATCAAGGTCATGGCCGAGCTCGACATCGCGGAGAAGCGAGTCCCCCAGGACGGACGGTTCCGGGTGAAGCTCCGGGGCCGCTCGATCGACTTCCGCGTCTCCATCATGCCCAGCGTGCACGGCGAGGACTCCGTCATCCGCATCCTCGACAAGGAGAGCCTCTCCAAGCAGTTCGCCTCCCTCCGCCTCGACGTGCTCGGCTTCGACGATAAGGAGCTCGCGCGCTTCCGCCGGTTCATCAAGGAGCCTTACGGGATGGTGCTCGTCACCGGCCCCACCGGCTCCGGCAAGACGACGACGCTCTACGCCGCGCTCTCCGAGATCAAGACGGAGGAGGACAAGATCGTCACCATCGAGGACCCGGTCGAGTACCAGCTCAAGGGGATCACGCAGATCCCGGTGAACGAGAAGAAGGGGCTCACCTTCGCCCGCGGGCTGCGCTCGATCCTCCGCCACGACCCCGACAAGATCATGGTGGGGGAAATCCGCGACGCGGAGACCGCGGACATCGCGATCCAGTCCGCCCTCACGGGCCACCTCGTGTTCACGACCGTCCACGCCAACAACGTCATCGACGTCCTCGGCCGCTTCCTGAACATGAAGATCGAGCCCTACAACTTCGTCTCGGCCCTGAACTGCGTGCAGGCCCAGCGGCTCGTGCGGCAGATCTGCACGCACTGCAAGCGGGAGACGCGGGCGAGCCGCGAGCTCCTCGTGGAGTCGGGGCTCAACCCGGACAAGCACGCGGACACGCCGTTCTACGAGGGCGCGGGGTGCATCGAGTGCGGGGGGACGGGCTACAAGGGCCGTAGCGCCATCTGCGAGCTCCTCGACCTCTCGGACAACGTGCGCGAGATGATCCTCTCCCGCCGGAGCAGCGCCGACATCAAGCGCGCGGCCCGCGAGGAGGGGATGATCTTCCTGCGCGAGTCCGCCGTGAACAAGGCGCTCGTCGGCAAGACGACGCTCCACGAGATCAACAAGGTCACGTTCGTGGAGGTCTCGTGAGCACCGTCGTGACGCGCCTGCGGGAGCAGGGCTCGGTGCTGCGTCGGCTGTTCATCGAGGCGGAGCCCCCGCTCCTGGCGGTGGAGATCCGCCGGACGGGCCTCTCCGCCGTGCGGCTCGTGCGTGAGGGGAGCCGCTACCGGCTGGGAGCGGCGGCGACGCTCGATCTGGCGGATGGCGTCCTCGACCTCTCGCTCGTCCGGCCCAACGTCGTGGACGGCGCAGCCCTCCGCCGGGCCCTCGAAACGCTGCTGGAGCGCGTGGGGGCGCTCGAAGCGGGCCGCGCCGCGCTCGTGCTGCCCGACGCCACGTTGCGCATCGCCCTTTTGCCCGTCAAGGAAGGTGTGAGGCGGCGCGCGGAGACGGAGGAGTTCATCCGGTTCAAGCTTCACAAGGCGCTGCCCTTCGACGTGCGCGAGTCGCGGGTCTCCTGGTCGGGACCGCAGGCGGGCCAGCTGCTCGTGGCCGCGATCTACAAGCCCGTCCTGGAAGGCTACGAGAGCGCGCTCGCCGAGGTCGGTCTCGAGCCCGGTCTCGTGGAGCCTGCCGTCCTCTCCCTCCTCGGCGGCGGAGTGTCGGCCGAGGGCGATCGACTGCTCGTGAACTGGGACGAGGGGTACGTCTCGCTCGTCGTGTCGCGGGCGGGCTGGCCGCTCGTGGTGCGGACGCTCGCCGGAGGGCTCGGAGCGGAAGCAGTGGCCAGGGAGGTCGGCAATACCGTCCTCTACTACCACGAGAAGCTCGGGGGCACGGGTCTCGCCGGCGCCGCCTTGCGCTCGGCTCACGTCCCCGCGGACGAGGCGGTGGTGCTCCTGCGCGAGCCCATCGGCTTCGCCCCGGAAGTCGTGGAGCCCGGAGTGCAGCTCGGTTTGGACGTGGAGTCGTCCGCCGCGCAGTCGCTCGCGGGAGCCGTCTCCTGCCTCGCGGGGAGGGCGGCATGAGACCCGTCCTGAATCTCGCGAGCCGCCCCTTCCGGAACGAGCGGCTTCCCCTGGTGCTCGTCTCCCTCGCCGCCCTCGCGCTCGCCGTCCTCACAGTCCGTCACGCCGTCATGCTCAAGGACCTGCTGCCCGGCCGCGTCTCCGCGCTCGATCGCGAGGCGCTCGGGTTCGAGCAGGAGCTGGCGGGCCTCCGGCAGGAGGCGGCGCGGCTGCGGGGGCCGAAGCCCGAGCCCGAGCGCATGAAGCAGTGGACGGCGCTGCGCGGCCTCGTGGACAAGCGCGCGTTCTCGTGGACGACGCTCCTCTCGAGCCTCGAGGACGTGCTGCCCATGGGCGTTCGGCTCGTGTCCATCGCTCCCCAGCTCAAGGACGGCAAGGTCACGGTCGAGATCTCGGCGATCGCCCGGCGGTTCGAGGATCGGCACGAGCTGCTGCGCGCGATGGACAAGAGCGCCGAGTTCGAGGACGTCTTCCTCCGGACGGCGGGGGAGTCGGACAAGGGCGAGGACTTCACGTGCTCGACGCGCTATCTGCCCGGTGTCGCGTCGCGGCCGCCCGTGGCCGCTCCGCCCGCTGAGCCGGCGCCCGCGGATACGGACGACGCGGCCGCGGATTCGGCCACGGCCAGCCCGGTCGCCGCGGTTCCGGGAGGTCGGTCGTGACCGCTGCCCCGGTGCGTCCGACCTGGCGGCGCCGCCTGGTTCCGCCCGTGCTCGCGCTCCTCGGGCTGAACGTGGCCGTCTTCGCCGTGTACACGCTTCCTCGCACGCTGCAGGTGCGGCGGGCCACGTCGCGCGCGGCCCAGGCTCGGACGGACGTCGAAGAGGCCAAGAAGGAAGTCGCCGAGCTTCGAGGCAGAGCCGACGCGCTCAAGGCCAACGCGGAGGACGCGGAGCGCTTCTACGGCGACGTGGACCCGCGCGCGGACCTGCTTCCCGTGCTCGAGGACGTGGAGAAGATGGCGCGCGAGCCGGGGCTGAAGCCGGCCGCCCGCTCGTTCACCACTGGCGACGTGTCCGACCCGCGGATGACGCGCATCAAGGTCAACCTCCCGCTCGAAGGCTCGTACGACCAGCTCGTCGGCTTCCTGCAGCGGGTGGAGCGGTCGAAGCACTTCCTGACCGTGGACCGCATCGCGCTCAGCGGGCGAGAGGAGGGGGCGGCCAACCTGCAGGTGGAGCTCTCCGCGTATTTCCGTACGGAGGGGAGGCCCGTTGGCGAGCACTGAGGCCATCCTCCGCGAGGGGAGCGGCGAGCGGGGGCTCACGTACCTCGAGCTCATCGCGACCGCCACCATCCTGATCATCCTCGCCTCCGCGATCATGCCCCTCGCGAAGGTGGGCTACACGCGCAAGAAGGAGATCGAGCTGCGCCGCGCGCTCCGGGAGATGCGGACGGCCATCGACCGCTACAAGCTGGCCGTGGACCAGGGGCTCATCGGGGGGACTGACGTCAAGCTCGGGAGCGAGGGATACCCGCCCGACCTCGACACGCTCGTCAAGGGCGTGAGCCGCGTGGGCGCCGTGGACCGAAAGCTGAAGTTCCTCCGGAAGATCCCCATCGATCCGTTCACGATGAAGGACGAGTGGGGCATGCGCTGCTACCAGGACGATCCCGACGACACCTCCTGGTGCGGCCAGAACGTATGGGACGTCTACAGCAAGGCCGCGGGCAAGGGGCTCGACGGCACGCTCTACAAGACGTGGTGAGAGGACGAGTGGCGGGGGCACGGGACGAGCGCGGGTTCACGCTCATCGAGCTCATCACGGTGGTGGCCATCGTGGGCATTCTCGCGGCCATCGCCGTTCCGCAATACAAGACCGCGATCCTCCAGGCGAAGGAAGGGGTCCTGCGGGAGGACCTGTTCCTCTTCCGGGACGCGATCGACCAGTACTACATCGACAAGGGCAAGTACCCGGCGTCCCTGGACGCGCTGGCCGAGGAGGGCTACCTGAGGAAGATCCCCGTCGATCCCATCACGCAGGCGGCGGACTGGCAAGCGGTTTTCGAGGAGCAGGATCCCGACCGGCCCGGAGAGGCCCCGGGCGTGCAGGACGTCAAGAGCGCGTCCACCGAGACGTCAATGTCGGGGACGCCCTACAGCGAATGGTGAGCCGGCGTCGGGGTCGGCGCGCGGCCATCGTCCTCCTCGGGCTCTTTGTCTCCGCCTGCGCCAGCGCCTACCGGGCGGGCCAGAGAGAGGCGGAGCACGGGAACTGGGACGTCGCGGTCGCCAAATTCACGCAGGCCCTGCAGAAGGACCCGGAAAACATCAAGTACAAGCTCTCGCTCGAGAACGCCCGCATCCAGGCGAGCCGCTTCCACTACGAGGAAGCCAAGAAGCACATGGCCGCGAACGACCTCGACGCGGCCGCGAACTCGCTCGAGATCGCGTCGAAGTACGATCCCGCCAACCGCTCCGCTTCCGACGACCTGCTGATCGTCCAGGACAAGATCCGCAAGCGGGACGAGGAGAAGCGGCGGCTCGCCGACTACGAGGGAATCAAGGCGCGGGCCCAGGCCCAGAGGGTGCCCGTGCCGGTGCTCTCGCCGCGGAGCCCGGTCCCCATCACGCTCAAGTTCCAGGACTCGAGCCTGGAGAAGATCTTCGACAGCCTGGCCAAGATCGCGGGCGTGAACATCCTCTTCGACGAGGGCTTCCGCGACAAGAAGGTCTCCGTCAACCTGACCGGCGTCACCTTCCAGGAGGCGCTCGACCAGATCACGTTCGTGAACCGGCTCTTCTACAAAGTGCTCGACCAGAACACGCTCATCATCGTCCCCGAGTCGCCGACCAAGCGCCGGGCCTACGACGAGACCGTGCTGCGGACGTTCTACCTGCAGAACGCGGACGTGAACGAGACCCTCAACATGGTGAAGAGCCTGGCCAAGATCCAGACGGCGGCCGGGAACCCGGCGCTCGGGTCGATCACCGTCATCGGCTCGCTGGACGCGGTGGCCCTGGCCGCGCGCATCGTCGAGGCCAACGACAAGGCGCGGGGCGAGGTCATGATCGAGGTCCAGATCCTGAACGTGGACCGCGACCTCGCGAAGGAGTACGGCCTGAAGCTGTCGGCGTACGGGGCGGGAATCGCGTTCTCGCCCACTGGCGGTCCCAACGAGGTCCAGACCATCGGAAGCGACGTCTTCACGAACGTCCGGGCGCACCTTCTTTCCTCGATCAATCTCGCGGATTTCGTGGTGAGCCTGCCCAACAACCTGTTCGCGAAGTTCATGCAGACGGACGCCAATACCAAGATCCTGGCCTCGCCGCGCCTCAGGGCGGCGGAGGGGAAGAAGGCGACGCTCAGGATCGGAACCGAGGTCCCGGTACCCGTGACCACGTTCCAGGCCACCGCCACCGGCCCGAGCACGTTCTCGCCCGCGACCTCGTTCCAATATCGCAACGTCGGCGTGAACCTCGACATCACCCCGCGGGTCGCCGCTTCCGGGGACATAACACTCGAGATGAACGCCGAGTTCAGCCTCCTCGGCAAGACTACGTCGATCGGAGCGAGCGGGGACCTGCCCACGTTCCTCACCCGCAATGTCAGCGGCACTCTGCGAGTGCGCGACGGGGAGACGAGCCTCATCGGCGGCCTCCTGCAGACGGGGGAGACCGATGCCTTCACCGGGATCTTCGGGCTGCAGAGCATCCCCATCCTCAACAAGCTCTTCACGAATCGGAAGCACGAGACGACCGAGACCGAGATCCTCATCTCGCTCACGCCGCACATCGTTCGCGCGCCCAAGCTCACCGAAGACGACTTCGTGGCCCTGGGTGTGGGGACGGTCGAGGTCCCGCGCGTCCCCGGCGCCCGGCCGTCTCTGTTCGGCCCGGAGCCGGTTCCTTCGCCGAAGCCGTCGCCCACGCCGGGGCCGGCGGCTCCCCCCGTGCCGCCGGTCTCGACGTCGCCGCCGCCTCAGGTGGCGCCGACGCCGGCTCCGCCCCCGACTACCGCTCCGCCGGCGCCGGCTCCGTCCGAGATCGTCCCGCCGGACACGGCGCCTCCCGCAACGATGCCTCCGGCGGCGATCCCGCCCACGTCGAGCGTCGTGCCGCCGGCCGGCACGTCCGGTGCGCGTCCCGTGGCCGCCATATTCAGCCCGCCCGAAACCACGCTCAAGGTCGGGCAGGGGGGCGCCGTCGCCCTCGTCGCGATGGGAGCGCAGGACGTGCAGGGGGTCGAGGTGGTCTTCGTTTACGACCCGACCCTCGTGGAGGTAGTTGACGTGGGTGCTGGCTCCTTGCTCACCCTGGACGGGTCGGCGGTGAGCACCGAGAAGGAGCTGAACGCCGGGCGCACCAGGGCACATTTCTCGCGAGCCACCGGAGCCACGGGCTCCGGGGCGATCGCTACGTTGACCTTCCGGGCGCTGCGTCCGGGGT
>JBKPBQ010000334.1:0-9358 GCA_046726955.1 Acidobacteriota bacterium | reverse complement strand
CGCGTCGAGCCCGCGGTGGCCCTGCGGCCGAGCACGCTCACGGCCCGCTCGCAACGCGTCGTGCCCGCGATCGCGGCGCTCGGCGTCCTGGTGGCGGGGGTGGGGGCGCTGGTCCTCGCCGACTTTCCCCGCTCGCTCGCCGCCAGCTTCGGCGGGCTCTTCGGGATCGTCCTCGGCCTCGCCCTCGTCGTCCCCCTCGCGACCCTGGGCGCCATGCGGCTCCTCGCCGCTCCCGCGGGCTGGACGGCGGGGACCCTCGGGCGGATGGCGACGCGCACGGTGGCTCGAGCGGTTGGACGGACCGGGGTCGCCGTGGCCGCGCTCATGATCGCGGTGTCGGTCACGATCGGCGTCAGTCTGATGATCCAGGGCTTCCGCGCCACCGTCGAGAACTGGCTCGACTTGAGCTTGCGGGCCGACATCTTCGTGTCGGCCCCCCTGCCGGGGGGCGCCCGCGAGTCCCCCACGATCGATCCCGCCGTCGCCGGCCGCGTCGCCGCCGTGCCGGGAGTGGCGGACGTCGAGACGTTCCGCGCCGCGCGCGTGGCGAGCCCGTCGGGCGAGCTCCGCCTCGCGGTGACCGATTCCCGCCGGGCGCGGCCCGCCGCTCTCTACCGCTTCGCGGAAGGCCGCCCCGACGAGATCTGGAGGCGGGTCACCGAGGGGGCCGTGATAGTGAGCGAGCCCTTCGCCTACCGCCGCGGTCTGCCCGCGCACGGCGGCACGGTCGTGCTCCAGACGGACCGCGGCCTCGCCACCTTCCCCGTCGCCGGGATCTTCTACGACTACGCGACCGAGCAGGGGCTCGTCCTGATGAGCCGCAACGTCTACGAGCGCTACTTCGACGACCGTGCGCTCTCGTCGCTCGGCGTGTTCGTGGCCGAGGGCCGGAGCGCCGAGGACGTCGCCGCCGCGCTGCGCCAGGCGCTCGCGGGAACGGCGCTGCAGGTCACGCCCCACCGCGCGCTGCGGGCGCAGGCGCTGCGCGTCTTCGACCGGACGTTCGCGGTGACGGAAGGCCTGCGCTTCCTCGCCGTGGCCGTCGCCTTCATCGGCGTCTGGAGCGCTCTCATGGCCCTCCAGCTCGAGAGGACGCGCGAGCTCGCGACTCTGGTCGCAATCGGCCTCACTCCGGGCCAGCTCCGAAAGCTGACGCTCCTCGAGACGGGGCTCATGGGCCTTCTCGCCGGCATTCTCTCGTTGCCCACCGGATTCCTCCTCGCCGCGATCCTCGTGGACGTGATCAACGTCCGGTCCTTCGGCTGGACGATGCGCCTCGTGACGAGCCCCTGGGTCTTCGCTCAGGCCGTCCTCACGAGCGTCTTTGCCGCGCTCCTGGCGAGCGTCTACCCGCTGTGGCGCCTCGAGCGGATGCCCCTCGCCTCCGCCCTCCGCCACGAATGAAGCGCTCGGCTCTCACGCTCCTGGCGGCGGCGATGGCGCTCCGCTGCTCTGCGCCCCGCGGCGAGACGAAGGCTCGGCTCGAGATTGGTCGCGACGCCGGGAGCACCGGCTTTTCCCGGGTGACCGAGGTCCGGTCGTTCCACCTCCCCGAGGACCACGGTCCGCACTACGAGTTCCAGACGGAGTGGTGGTACTTCACGGGCAACCTGCGCGCCGACGACGGGAGGGCGTTCGGCTACCAGCTCACGTTCTTCCGTCGCGGCCTCGCGCCGGGCCCTCCCCCATCGGCTCCCGGCCTCGCGACCACCCAGATCCAGTTCGCCCACCTCGCGATCACCGACGTGGCCGGCGGCAGCCACGACTTCGTGGAGCGTTGGGGCCGCGGATGGGGACCGCTGGCGGGCGCGCGCGGTGAGCCGTTCGGGGTGTGGCTGGACGACTGGCGGGTGGACGCGGTCGAGGATGCCGCTCGCGCGGACGCGGTCCGCTGGAGGCTGCGCGCGGCGCTTCGAGGACGGCCGCTCGACCTCGAGCTCGTCTCGACCAAGCCCCTGACGCTGCACGGCGATCGCGGGCTCTCGGCCAAGAGCAGCGAGCCCGGCAACGCGTCGTACTACGTCGGCTTCACGCGGCTCGAGACCGGCGGAACGATTGCCGGCCTCGCTGTACGGGGCCAGAGCTGGTTCGACCACGAGTGGAGCACGAGCGCCCTCGGCCCGGGGGCGGTGGGGTGGGACTGGTTCAGCCTGCAGCTCGACGATAGCCGCGAGATCATGCTCTTCCAGATCCGCCGCGAGGACGGCTCGCTCGAGCCCGTCTCCGGAGGAACCGTCGTGGAGGCGGACGGCCGCACGCGGCGGCTGCTCGAAAAGGACGCGCAGGTCGAGGTGCTCGACCACTGGACGAGCCCGGTGACGCACGCGCGCTACCCGAGCCGGTGGACGCTCCGGATCCCGGCGCTCGGCCTCGTGCTGGAGATCCGGCCGCGTCTCGCCGACCAGGAGATGCGGACGTCCTTCCGGTACTGGGAAGGCGCGGTGAGCGTCGCCGGCACGGCGGGCGGGCGCACGCTCTCGGGGAGCGGCTACGTGGAGCTCACCGGGTACGCGGGGACCATGCAGCAGGTGTTCTGACGGACCGAGGCGGGCAAAGGTGATCGGGCGCACCGTGTGCGCGGCCGACCCTCGCGCCGGCGCCGCTCAGCGCTTAGACTCCGGTCGTGCGCTTCCCCGGTAGCCGCCCGGCCGCGCTCCTCGGCCTCGCGGCGCTCGCTTGCGCGTCGGCCGCCCCGCCCCCTGCGGCACGCAAGCCGGAGCCGCCAGCGTCCCTCGACGTCTCGCCCGACGCCCCCGAGCTCGAGCGAAACCCCGCGCTGCGCGCGCGCCTGCGCTCCGGGCCTCACGGCTACTTCCGCTTCGTGAACCGCCAGTTCACGTGCCTCGTCTGCGCGCGGTTCGCGGACTTGCACCTGCCTACGGTCACGCTGCACGGAGACGCCCACGTCGAGCAGTACGCCGTCACCGACCTCGGCCGGGGCCTCACCGACTTCGACGATGCCTCGGCGGGGCCGGCGGTGATCGACCTCGTCCGCTTCGGCACGTCGATGCGCCTGGCCCTCGCGGAGCGCGGCTGGCAGGACAAGGCCGACGCGTTCTGGGCGAGGTTCTGGTCGGGCTACCAGCTCGCCCTCGAGGATCCCGAGGCCGAGGCGCCGGAGCCGGCGCTCGCGCGGCGCCTCCAGTCCGGGTTCGAGAACGACAAGCTGGCCCTGCTCGCCCGCGCGGAGGCGCTCATGGACGCGCTCGCGGAGCCGCGTCCCATGCTGGACGAGGAGACGAAGAAGGAGACGGTGGAGACGCTCGCCCGCAACTCCGGCGTGCCCGTCTCGTTCTTCCGGGTGAAGAAGGCGGGCGCGCTGCACATCGGCATCGGAAGCGCCGCGGACGAGAAGTACCTCTTCCGCGTGGAGGGCGAGACCGACTCCGACGAGGACGACATCCTCCTGGAGTTCAAGCAGGTCAGGGACCTCGGAGACATCCCCTGCATCCGCCACGACCCGGGCCCCACGCGCATCCTCGTCGGCCAGGCCCGCCTGGCCTACGAGCCCTTCCGCTACCCGGGCGCGGTGCACGCGGGCGGGTTGAGCTTCTGGGTCCACGCCTGGCCGCTCAACTACGAGGAGCTGCGCATCGAGGACCTGCGCTCGCCGGACGAGCTCGACGAGGTCGTGTACGACGCCGGGGTGCAGCTCGGCCGCGGCCACCCGAAGCGCTGGTCCGAGCACGAGGCGGCGCACTTGCGCAGAGCACTCGCCGTCGGCCTCCCCGAGGAGCGGGTGCGCGAGGCCGCCGCCGATCTCGCCGACCAGACGCGGGCGGCCTGGGAGCGTTTCCGCGCGGCGTCGTGGCCAGGTCTGGCAAAATGAGGGATGCATGAGCTCCGAAGCGCAGCCGGCTGAGCCGCTCGTCGAAGGCTTCCCCCCCGATGAGCTCCGCTCGCTCCACCGGGCGCTCCTCCTCCCGCGCATGATGGAGGAGAAGATGCTGCTCCTGCTGCGGCAGGGGCGGCTCTCCAAGTGGTTCTCGGGGATCGGGCAGGAGGCGATCGCGGTCGGGCTGACCGCGGCCCTCGACGCCCAGGACTGGGTGCTGCCGCTCCACCGCAACCTCGGCGTCTTCAGCGGCCGCGAAGTCAACCTGTCCCGCCTCCTCCGGCAGCTCCTCGGACGCGAGGGCGGATTCACCAAGGGCCGCGACCGCACCTTCCACTTCGGCACGCCGGAGCAGCGAATCGTCGGGATGATCAGCCACCTCGGGGCCATGCTTCCGGTGGCCTGCGGGCTGGCGCTCGCCGCGCAGCTGCGGGGCGAGAAGCGCGTGGCCGCCGTCTTCAGCGGAGACGGCGGCACGAGCGAGGGCGACTTCCACGAGGCGCTGAACCTCGCGGCGGTGTGGAAGCTGCCCGTCATCTTCGTGATCGAGAACAACCAGTACGGTCTCTCGACGCCGACGTCCGAGCAGTACGCGTGCAAGCACCTCGCGGACCGCGGCCTCGGCTACGGCATGCCGGGTGTCGTGGCGGATGGCAACGACGTGCTCTCGGTCTTCCGGGCCGTCCAGCGCGCGGCGGACCGCGCGCGCCGCGGCGAGGGGCCGACCCTCCTCGAGCTCAAGACGTTCCGGATGCGCGGCCACGAGGAGGCCTCGGGCACCGACTATGTTCCCCCGGCCCTCGTCGAGGAATGGGCGAAGAAGGACCCGATCACGCGCTTCGAGGCGTTCCTGAAGGACCGGCGGGTCCTCGACGCCGAGGCGGCGGCGGCCCTCCGCACGTTCTACAAGGCGCGCATCGACGCGCTCGTGGACGAGGCGCTCGCCGCCCCCGAGCCCAAGGCCACCGCGGAGGAGATGCGGCAGGACGTCTATGCCCCGAGCCTCCTCGTGCCCCACCTGCCCACGCCCGAGCAGGAAGCGGCCGCCTCCGAGATGCGGTACGTCGACGCGATCAGCGACGGCCTGCGTACCGCGATGCGGCGCGACACCCGCGTCGTCCTGCTCGGCCAGGACATCGCGGAGTACGGCGGGGTCTTCAAGGTCACCGAGGGCTTCGTCCAGGAGTTCGGGAAGGCGCGCGTGCGCAACACCCCGATCGTGGAGTCGGGGGCGATCGGCTGCGCGATGGGGCTCGCCCTTGACGGCTTCGTGCCCATGGTGGAGATGCAGTTCGGCGACTTCATCTCCTGCGGCTTCAACCAGGTCGTGAACAACCTCGCCAAGACCCACTTCCGGTGGGGGGCGCGAGTGGGCGTCGTCCTTCGCGCCCCCGTGGGCGGGGGGACGGGAGCGGGGCCCTTCCATTCCCAGAACGTCGAGTCGTGGTTCACGAGTGTCGCCGGCCTCAAGGTCGTGGCCCCGGCGACTCCGTTCGACGCCAAGGGGCTGCTCCTGGCCGCGTTCGAGGACGGCAATCCTGTGCTCTTCCTCGAGCACAAGTTCCTTTACCGCTGGGCCAAGGGCCGCGTGCCCGCGGACCACTACACGATCCCGCTCGGCCGCGCGCGAATCGCCCGCCAGGGCCGGCACGCCACGGTCGTGACCTACGGCGTCGGCGTCTACTGGGCTCTCGAGGCGGCGGAGGAGCTGGCGCGCGAGGGCCGCGAGGTCGAGGTCGTGGATTTGCGGTCGCTGCTGCCCTGGGACGAGGAGGCCGTGCTGACGTCCGTGAGGAAGACCGGTCGGGCGCTCGTGCTCCACGAGGCGCCGGTCGCCGGCGGGTACGGCGGCGAGGTGGCGTCGACGATCTCGGAGCGCGCGTTCGAGCACCTGGACGCGCCGGTCGCGCGGCTGGGCGCGCTCGACACGCCGGTTCCGTTCGCGAAGTCGCTCGAGGCCGTCTTCTCCCCGAAGGGACGAGTCCTGCCCGCGCTCCGGTCGCTCCTGGCGTACTGAGGGCGAAGCGCCTATCTTCTCGTTCGATGCCCTTCCGCATCGAGAGCGCGATCGAGGTCCTCGAGTCGACTCCCCGGACGCTCGAGGCGTGGCTGTCCGGCCTCTCCGAGGGCTGGATCGCGTCGAACGAGGGGCCCGAGACCTTCAGCCCGCTGGACGTGCTCGGCCACCTGATCCACGGCGAGGAGACGGACTGGATTCCTCGCGCGCGCATCATTCTCGAGAACGGCGAGTCGAAGCCGTTCGAGCCCTTCGACCGGTTCGCGTTCAAGACCGCGCACGCCGGGCTCGGCCTCGCCGAGCGGCTCGCGCTCTTCTCCCGGCTCCGCCGCGAGAGCCTGGCCGCGCTCCGCGCTCTAGATGTGCGGCCCGAGCAGCTCGCCAGGCGCGGGACACACCCCGCGCTCGGCACCGTCACCCTCGAGCAGCTCCTCTCGACCTGGGTCGTCCACGACCTCGGCCACCTCGCGCAGATCGCGCGCGTGATGGCGAAGCAGTACCGCGAGGACGTGGGGCCGTGGCGGGAGTACTTGCCCGTGCTCGATCGGCGCTAGGCGGCAAACGTCCGTCACGACCTCTTCGCCCTCCGCGCTTTCCGTTCGCTGAATAGATCTTGATCCTCTCCCAGAAATCGTCAGAATCGGCAGCACCCTGACGCCAACCTCGACGACGCACTTGCCTCGATGGAGGAGGAGTAGAGCCCTGGACACCTCACCATGAGGAAGCTCAGGCGAATCCTGGCCACGGTCCTGGTCGCGACGGGCAGTTCGAGCCCGATCTGCACCATTTCGGCTTCGGGTTGATCTACCGCGAGAAGGGCATGTATGAGGAAGCCATAGCCGAGCTCCGAAAGGCTTTGGATGAACAACCCGGCAATCTCTTCACGCTGGGTCACCTGGGGAATGCGTATGCGCGCGAGGGCCGGGCGACGGAGGCTCGAGAATGCCTGCGACAGCTGATGAAAGGAGACGAAAATATCCTTTCCTATGCGGTCGCGGGCGTCCACGCGGGGCTCGGTGAGAAGGATCAGGCCCTCGAATGGCTGGAAAAGGCCTACGCGGTGCGCGATCAGGGGCTTGTCTTCCTGAAGATCGATCCCATACTCGACCCCCTGCGCTCCGATCCCCGCTTCGAGCGCATCCTGCGCCGCATGAACTTTCCGTCGTAGCGCCGGGCCGCCTCGGGCTCCGCTACAGAGCGTCCCCGCGGGCCGTGGCCGTCGGTCCCTCGAAGGGCAGGCTGCGGAAGAGCAGTCGCCGCATCCCCGGGATCGTGGTCGAGACCGCGGGGTGGTGGAGGATGCCTGGCGCCCTGAGCCGGGGGCCGGCGGAGCCGCGGGCGTAGAATCGCCGGGTGGCTTCTCTCCCGTCTCCTGCGCAGATCGCGGACGCGCTCGAGAAGCGCGTCGTCGGACAGAAGGACGCCGTGCGGGAGATGTCGGTTGCGCTCGCCAAGAAGCTGGCCGGGCTGAAGGTCGGCAACATCCTGCTGATCGGCTCGTCCGGCTCGGGCAAGACGACGCTGATGCGGGCGGTCGAGGGGCTGCTCGCGGCGAATCCCGCGCTCTGGAGCCGCTCCACTCTGGTGCGGATCCACGCGAACGTGCTCGGCGAGGAGGCCGAAGCCGGCCACCCGGGCGAGAAGCTGCTCCGGCGACTGCTGGAGCGCGCGCGCGAGCAGCTCGGCAGCGAGGCGCCGGTCGACCGGCTGCTCGAGCAGGCGACGCATGGCCTCGTGTTCGTGGACGAGGTGGATAAGATCCGCAGCCTCGTCGGCGGTGAGCCGAACATTGCCGGGATCCGGGCCCAGGAAGCGCTCTTGACGCTGATCGAGAACGAGGCAGTCGCCTTTACGCTGCCCGACTGGGCCGGCGGCGGCACCGTCAACCTCGACTCGAGCGGCCTGCTGTTCGTGTGCGCGGGTGCGTTCGAGGGCCTCTACGACGCCGTCTACTATCGAGTGACCGCCGGCAAGGACCAGGGCGCGCTCAAGGCGGTCACCATCGTGGACGAGAGCGGCCGCGCGCGCGAGGAGCTGCAGTTCTCGCTGCGCGACTGGCTCAAGACCGAGGACCTCTTCGAGTACGGCATGAGCCCGCAGTTCCTGTCGCGCTTCGATGCCGTGGTGTTGCTCGATGCGCTCTCGGAGGAGGCGCTCGCGAAGATCTTCGCCGAGGGCGGGGAATCGAGCCTGCGCCAGTCGCAGGCCTACTTCGCGAGCTTCGGCTGCAAGCTCGAGATGACCGCAGAGGCGGCGCGGCACGTCGTTCGGGAGGCGGCCCGCCAGCCACGACTCGGCGCCCGCGCGCTTAAAGAGGTCTTCCGCCGCATCGTGTCCCCCCTCGAGTTCGACCCGCTCGCCGCGGCCGGTCCCTCGCGCGTCATCCGCATCGACCTCGCGCGCGTGAAGCAGGCGCTCGCGAAAGACACCCGGGGCGAGGGCCCGGCCTCGAGCACGGCGGGTTGGGATCAGTCGTTCCGGGGCTAAGGCCCGACGTCCGTCCCTGGCTAGGACGGCGTCCGGCGGCGGCGGCACACGTTCGTCACGAGAGGCTCCGTCGGGCAGGTGGGGATCGTGCCGAACTTCTGGGTGAAGCTGCGGCCATTGCAGTACGCGCCGTAGTCCGCAAACAGGTAGGCCGCGATCAGCCGACCAGCCGGATCGAAGTACTCGTCGCCTCCTCCGAGCAACGGCTCCCGCCAGCTCACCGAACGGTACAGGCGCCCGCACGCCTGGGTCGTCACGTCCCAGTGCGGGCACATCGTCTTGCGCCGCTCGACGCTCTCCTCGTACGTCGGGCAGCGGCCGCCGAGAGTGGCGCAGTAATCGGCGATCGTCCCCACGCAGCGGCCCTCGATGGCGCTCGGGTCGGCTGGGGCAGGGCTCCGATGGAGAGCGGTGAGGGCGGCGTCAAACGGAGCTTCTGCCGTGGTGTCGGAGCTCCCGCCCGCGTCGAGCCCCGCGGGCGCGAACGCGGGACTTGTCCCGGTTGAAGGGACGTCGCCGCCGCAGCCTGATGCCGCTGCCGCGAGCCACAGGAGGAGGAGCTTCTTCATGGGCCGTCCTACTTCAGCCCGATCGACTTCAGGAACGGCTCGTTGGACCGCTCGCGGCCGAGGAACCGGTGGATCGATTCCTCGGCGTCGCGCGAGCCGCCCACGGCGTAGACCTCGTCGCGCAGCCGCCGGCCCACGCTCGCGTCGAGGAACCGGCCGGGAGCGTGCTCGAAGACGCTCGCCATGTCCGCGGCGATGGCCTCGGACCAGAGGTAGCCGTAGTAGCCCGCGTCGTAGCCGGTCAGGTGGCCCCAGTAGGCTCCGAGGTGCCCGTCATCGGGGATCTTCAGGAAGTTCTCGCCGAAGACGTCGTTGAGGATCCGCCGCGAGTCCTTGGCGACACCGGGTGTGGGAGCGGCGTGGAGCTTCAGGTCGCTGAGCGCGAGCGCGGCCTGGCGCGAGTAGAAAGTCCCGGTGGTGGCGAGCTTCGCCTCCAGCATCTTCTGGAGG
>JBKPBQ010000333.1:0-7952 GCA_046726955.1 Acidobacteriota bacterium | reverse complement strand
CCTCTGGGTCACTGGCTTCCCGCTCATGGAGTACGACGCGCACGCGCGCCGCTACGTGAGCCTGCACCACCCGTTCACGTCGCCGGTCGACGAGGATCTCCCGCTGCTCGACACCGATCCGGGAAAGGTGAAGGCCAAGGCTTACGACCTGGTGCTGAACGGCTACGAGGTGGGCGGGGGCAGCATCCGAATCCACGACTCGGCGCTGCAGGCGAAGATCTTCCAGAAGCTGTCGCTGTCGGACGAGGAGGCGCGCGAGCGCTTCGGCTTCTTCCTCGACGCGCTGCAGTACGGCACGCCGCCCCACGGCGGCATCGCCCTCGGGGTGGACCGGATGGTCATGATCATGGCGGGCGAGTCGTCGCTCCGCGAGGTTATCGCGTTCCCCAAGACGGCGAGCGCGAGCGACCTCATGAGCGGCTCGCCGTCGCCGGTACCGGAGGAGCAGATCCGCGAGCTGGGCATACTCGCGATGAAGAAGTAGGAGGACGAGCCATGAGGCCACGTATTGCGGCGGCTGCCGCCATTGGGTTCGCCTCGCTCAGCTTCGCGCCGGCGTCCGCTCTCGCCGGTACCGTGACGGGAATGGACTTCTTCTCCCTCGCACCCTGTCGCGCCGTGGACACCCGCCAGCCCAACGGTCCGCTCGGCGGCCCCGCGCTCGTGGCCGGCGCGGATCGCACCTTCTCGCTGACCGGGGTCTGCGGCGTGCCCTCGGACGCCGCGGCCGTCTCGGTCAACATCGCGGTCACCGGGGCCACCATGACGGGGAACATCCGCCTTCACGCCGGCGGGACCTCCGTTCCTCTCGTGGCCTCCATCAATTACTCGGCAGGGCAGACTCGCTCAAACAACGCCGTGGTGCCCCTCGGCCCGTCGGGAGGGCTGGCGGCGTTCCTCGCCGCGGGCGGTGGAACGGCTCACCTCATCGTCGACGTCAACGGCTTCTTCCGGGTCAACGTGCCCACGACGACGACGATCTACCAGGTAAAGGCAGGAGGCGTGGCGCCGGGAACCTTCGTGGAGCTGAGCGGCGTCGTCACGGCCGCAAAGGCGGGAAGCGGCTTCTTCGTGCAGGTACCGCCGGACGATCCGATATACCAGGGCCCCGAGAGCTCCGGCATCTTCGTGTTCTGGACGGGCACGGTGCCGTCGCCCATCGACGCGGTCACGGTCAGGGGCGACGTGCAGGTGTTCGAGGGGGAGACGCAGATCGCGGCCTCCGCGGCACCGACGGTGACCGGGTTCGCCACGCTGCCGTCTCCGGTGGGCGTCTCCGCGGCCGCGGACATCGCCACTGGCGGCAGCCTGGCCCAGGTCTACGAGAGCGTGATCGTGGTGGTGTCGGGCCTCACCGTGATCGCGCAGAACCCGGCGGTCGGGGAGTTCACGGTGAACGGCAACCTCATCGTGGACGACTTCCTGTTCGCCATCACTCCGCTGCCGGCGGCGGGGACGGCGTACACCTCGCTCACCGGCGTCCTCGCCACCCGGCAGAACGAGAGCAAGCTCCTGCCCCGAAGCGGCGCCGACGTGGTCCCCTGAGTGCGCGCCCGCGGAGTGGCGACGGCTGCTTTCACGATCCTAGTCGGCGTCCTTTGGGCCGCGATCGCCGCCGCCGATCCGGTCACGGCGATCCGCTTCGGCCGGCTCGTGGACGGTCGGGGCAAGGTGACGCGGGACGCCGTCGTCGTCGTGGAGGGCGAGCGGATCACGAAGGTCGGGTCCAGCGACGCCGCAGTGCCGGCGGGGGCGAGCATCCTCGACCTGCGCCGATACACGGCAGTCCCCGGTCTCGTGGACGTCCACACGCACATGACGTTCTACTGGGATCGCACGCCGGGGACGCGGCCCTTCGCGCAGCTCGGCTCGCTCGGCGCGCCGGTGACGGTGTTCCTGGCCCAGGAGAACGCCCGCCGCGCCCTCGAGGCCGGCGTGACCACGGTCCGCGATCTCGGCTCGTGGGAGTACACGGACGTCGCGATGCGCGACCTCATCAAGCGCGGAGCCATGACCGGTCCCCGCATGTTCGTGGCCGGCTACGGCCTCTTCGTCACGAGCTCGCCCTGGAAGCCGGGGGGCCGGCCTCCGGAGGGCGGCCAGGCCGACGGCGTCGCCGAGGTCCAGAAGGTGGCGCGCCAGCAGATCGCGGCCGGCGTCGACGGGATCAAGATGTACGGCTCGACGGGCAGCGACCAGGACGTGACCGGCTTCCAGACGTACTCATACGAGGAGATGAAGGCGGCGGTGGACGTCGCCCACCGCGCGGGCAAGTGGATCGCGATCCACTCGTACGGGCCGGACGGCGCTCGCGACGCGGTGAAGGCCGGCGCCGATTCCGTGGAACACGCGACGGACATGGACGACGCGACGATCGCGACGATGGCTCGCCAGGGGACGGTCTACGTCCCCACCGTCGACCACAACCGCTACTACGTC
The DNA here is from genome assembly GCA_046726955.1 of Acidobacteriota bacterium. Classification (GTDB taxonomy): domain Bacteria; phylum Acidobacteriota; class Vicinamibacteria; order Fen-336; family Fen-336; genus CAVPGH01. Next base: position 5,513 of record JBKPBQ010000333.1, on the reverse strand, counting down.
GATCACCGCGACGAGTTCGGCTTCGGCCAGGAGGTGGTCGACCGCCTGAACGACTACATCCGCCGCAACCTCGAGACCCTGAGGCGTGCCGTGCGTGCCGGGGTGACAGTGGCGATGGGCTCTGATGCGGTCTTCACCGGGTTCGGTGAGAACGCGCGCGAACTGCAGATGTTCGTCAAGGCGGGGATGACACCCGCGCAGGCCCTGACCGCAGCCACGGCGAACGGATCGCGCCTCCTCGGCAAGGAGAAGGAGGTGGGCGACGTCGCTCCCGGCTTCTATGCCGACATCGTCGCGGTCGAGGGCGACCCGCTCGCGGATGTCGAGGTCCTCGTCGAGGGCGTGCGCTGGGTGATGAAGGGCGGCCGGGTGGTGGTGGACAAGACTGGGGCTCCGTGAAGCCTCGGCCGACAGCCGGACTTCCTGGAACGCTCCAGGGTAGCCGGGCACCTGCGTGCGCAGCCAGCGGCCTGACCGCGCCTCGACGCCCGATCGCCTGTGCTAAGCTCCCAAGATGACGAAGGACTCTTCCCCTCGTCGTCCGCGCGCGCATCTTTACTGCGGCTGCTGACCCACTCATGAGCAAAGTTTCCGTTCCGGAACGGGGCGTGGAGACTCTATTCGGCACGCACGACGAGAATCTCCGGTTCCTCGAGGACACGTTCAAGGTCCGCATCAAGAGCCAGGGGCAGGATCTGCTCGTGGAGGGCGACGAAGAAGGCGCGGCCCGGGTCACGCAGATCTTCGAGCAGCTCGGCGTGCTCATCCGCGACGGGTACTCGGTCTCCGCGGGCGACGTCAGGCTCGCCGCGCAGCTCTTCGTCCAGGACCCGCAGACGCGCCTGCGCGACTACCTGATGAAGTCGGCGGTGCGCGGCGGCAAGAAGACCGTCGTGCCGCGCAGCCTCAACCAGCGGCACTACCTCGAGCAGATCGAGAAGTTCGACATGGTCTTCGGCATCGGCCCCGCGGGAACGGGGAAGACGTACCTCGCCGTGGCCCAGGCCGTGGCGTTCCTCGTGAACAAGCAGGTCGCCCGCATCGTGCTGGCGCGCCCCGCGGTGGAGGCGGGGGAGAAGCTCGGCTTCCTGCCCGGAGACCTGCAGGAGAAGGTCGACCCCTACCTGCGGCCGCTCTACGACGCGCTCTACGACCTGCTGGACTACGAGAAGGTCTCGCGCCTCCTCGAGCGCAACGCAATCGAGGTCGCGCCCATCGCCTTCATGCGGGGCCGCACGCTCAACGACGCCTTCGTGATCATCGACGAGGCCCAGAACACGACTCCCGAGCAGATGAAGATGGTGCTCACGCGGATCGGCTTCGGCTCGAAGGTCGTGGTGACCGGCGACATCACGCAGATCGACCTGCCCGCGGGGAAGATCTCGGGCCTCATCGAGGCCATCTCCGTCCTCTCCAACACCAAGGGGATCTGCTTCAGCTACTTCGACGAGAAGGACGTCGTGCGGCACAAGCTCGTCCAGGCCATCATCAAGGCCTACGAGGCCTACGGGGCGAGCAAGCCCTCCGAGCGCTGACCCGGTGCCGAGCCTTCCCGCCCTCGAGGTCGTGCTCCTCAACCGCCAGCGGCGGCGCCGCGTGGACGGGGCCCGCGTGCGCCGCGTGCTCCGTGCCGCGGCGCGGAAGCTGCGGGTCACGGGCGAGGTCGCCCTCGTCCTCGCCGGGGACGGGACGCTCCACCGCCTGAACCGCGACTACCGCGGCAAGGACAAGCCCACGGACGTGCTGTCGTTCCCGGGTGAAGAGGCGGGTCTCGGCGACATCGTGATCAGCGTCCCCACCGCCGAGCGCAACGCCCGCCGGCTCGGGCGCACGCTCCCCCAGGAGATCGACGTGCTCGCCCTCCACGGGTTCCTGCACGTCCTCGGGTACGACCACGAGAAGGACGACGGCACGATGGACCGGCTGGAGCAGCGCCTCCGGCAGCAGCTGAGGGTGCCGGCGTGACGATCGTCGTCAAGCTCATCCTCCTCGCGATCCTCGCCGCGGCCTCGCTCACGCTGGCCTCGGTGGAGGCGGCCTTCTACCTGCTGAAGAGGCGGCGGCTCAGCCACCTCGCCCTGCAGAACCCCCGCGCCGAGCTCGTGAACCGCTACCTGGACGACCCGCCCACGCTGCTCATGCCCGTCCACATGGGCACGTACACGGCCCACACGGGGATGGCCCTCGTGATCGCGTCGCTCTTCCTGAGCCTCGACGCGCGCTGGGCGCTCGTGGTGTCGTTCTTCACGATGGTCATCTACCTGCTCGTGTTCCGCATGGCCGTTCCCTATGCCCTCGTGCGGCGCAACCCCGAGCGCTCGCTGCTCCTGCTGCTTCCCGGCTTCCACGCCTACGCGCGCGCCCTGCGCCCGCTCGTGACCGCGCTGCGCAAGCGCGCGGCGCCGGAGCGCGATCCGGACACGGTCGTGCCCATCCCCGCCGCCGCCGCCCCCGAGGTCCCGCCGCCTCCCATCCAGGACACGAACGAGGGCCGGCTCGTGGACGCGCTCTCCCGCTTCTCGGAGACGCTCGTCCGCGAGGTCATGACTCCCCGGCCCGACATCGTGGCCATCGGCGCCGACCAGAGCCTGCGCGAGCTGCGCGACGTGATGCGGGAGACGAAGTACAGCCGCGTCGTGGTCTACAGCGAGAACCTGGACGACATCCTGGGTGTCGTCGAGGTCCGCGACGTGATCGACTACGACGGCAGTCCGGACGCCCCGCTGCGTCCGCTCGTGCGGCCGGTGCCGGTGGTGCCCGCGACGAAGCGCATCGCCGACCTCCTGCGCGAGCTGCAGCAGCAGCACACCACGTTCGCCGTGGTGGTGGACGAGTACGGCCAGACCGCGGGGCTCGTGAGCGTCGAGGACATCGTCGAGGAGCTGGTGGGCGAGATCAAGGACGAGTTCGACGTGGAGAGCGACCCCATCACGCTCGAGGCCGACGGCTCCATCACCGTGGCCGGACGCGTGAACGTGGAGCGGCTGGAGCGGGCCCTCGAGGCCTCGCTCGCGCAGGACGACGAGGTGGGGACGGTGGGCGGGTTCGTGACCGCGCTCTTCGGACGGATCCCCCGGGCGGGGGAGCGGATGGCGTACAAGGGCTTCGAGGTCGAGGTGGTGGACGCGGAGCGCAAGCGAGTCAACCGCGTCCGTTTCCGCCGCACGCCCGTCGCGAACCCGGCGTGAGCGCACAGACGGAAACGCCGACTCGCCACGCCGGCTTCGTGACGGTCGTGGGCCGGCCCAACGTGGGCAAGAGCACGCTCGTGAACCGGCTCGTGGGACAGAAGGTCGCCATCGTCTCCGACAAGCCCCAGACCACGCGCAACCGCATCCTCGCCGTGCTCAACCGGCCCGACGGGCAGGTCGTGCTCTTCGATACGCCCGGCATCCACAAGCCGCAGCACGCCCTGAACCGCCGCATGGTGGACACCGCGGTCAAGAGCATCGGCCAGGGCGACCTCGTGCTGTGGATGATCGACGTGGCCGAGACCTACGGCCCGGGGGACCGCCACGTGCGCGACATCCTCAAGAGGTCCGGCCGTCCCGTGATCCTCGGCATCAACAAGGTGGACACGGTCGCCAAGCCGGCGGTGCTTCCGGTGATCGCGGCCTGGAAGGACCACCTCGACTTCGTGGAGGTCGTGCCCCTCTCCGCGCGCGACGGGCACAACGTGGACCGCCTCGCCGACCTCCTCGTCCGCCACCTTCCCGAGGGACCCGACCTCTATCCCGAGGACTTCCTGACCGACCAGCCGGAGCGCTTCTTCGTGGCGGAGATGGTGCGGGAGCGGATCCTCCACCACACGCGCGAGGAGCTGCCCTACTCGGCGGGCGTCGTCGTCGAGTCCTTCAAGGAGGAGGAGAAGCTCGTCCGCATCCAGGCCACGATCTACGTGGAGCGCGAGGGCCAGAAGGCGATCGTGATCGGCAGGGGTGGGAGCATGCTCAAGACCATCGGCAGCGAGGCGCGCGTGCAGATCGAGGAGTTCCTCGGGGCGAAGGTGTTCCTCGGGCTTTTCGTGAAGGTGCGCGAGAGCTGGCGCGAGAACGAGGGGCTCCTCTCCGAGATGGGCCTCGGCAAGTCCGCCGAGTAGTAGAGCGTGCTCGCCCTCCTCGGTCTCGCCGGTCTTCTCCTCCAGGAGGCGCAGACCGTCCCCACGTTCCCGGCCGCAGTCGAGCTCGTCACCGTGGACGCGGTCGTCCTCGACAAGGACGGGAACCCCGTGGCCGGCCTCTCGCGCGACGACTTCGTGGTCACGGAGGACGGCCGCCCCCAGCAGATCGTGGGCTTCGAGGCGTTCGGGTCGGGAGGCAAGCTGCCCGCGACCGGCGGCATCACCGTGGAGGGCTCCGAGGACGCGGCGCTGCGCGCCGGCGGACGCGCGTTCGCGATCGTGCTCGACGACGTCAGGATGGCTCCCTCGCGCGCCGATGCGGCACGAAAAGCGGCCGCGCTCTTCATCGAGCGGGCGATCCGGGACGGCGACGAGCTCACGCTCGGCACGACGAGCGGCGCCGCCTGGTGGAGCGCGCGCCTCCCGGAGGGCCGCGAGGACGTCCTCGCGGTGCTCGACCGCATTCGGGGCCTGTACGTCGAGCCGACGTCGCTCGACCGCATGAGCGAGTACGAGGCCTACTGGATCGACAACCACGAGAGCGGACCGCCCCACCACGCTCCCGCGCCCGTCCGTCCCGGCTTCACCCCCTCCGAGCAGAACGCGAACGCGGAGACCGGCGACTTCACGGGATCCAGCCTCAAGGAGCGCGTCAAGAAGCGCTGGAAGGACCAGAACATCTGCTCCGACACGTCGTGCGACAGCCTGGTCCGCCAGCGCGCCGCCGACGTCGACGCGCAGAGGCAGGGTCGAACCCGGGCCGCTCTCGCCGCCGTGCGCCGCAGCGTCGAGGCCATGTCCGGCGTGCGCGGCCGCAAGTCGCTCCTGCTCTTCTCGGAGGCGATGATCGACGACACGACGTCCGGGTGGAACGCAGTCGCGGCCGTGGCCCGCGAGGCGAACACGGCCCTATACTTCGTGGACACGAGGGGGCTCGTGGCCCTCCCCGGGGGCGGCTCCGCCGCCGACGCGGAAGCGAACACCGACGCCCGCACCCGCGCCCAGATCGGCACGGAGACGAGCATCCTCGAGACGGCGGGGGGCATCGCCCTCGCGGAGGAGACGGGCGGCTTCGCGATCCGGAACACCAACGACTTCGGAATGGGCGCGGCGCGCATCGCCGAGGAGTCGCGGGTCTTCTACCTCCTGGGCTTCTATCCGTCGGACGGCAAGGCCACGCAGAAGTGGCGCAAGCTCAAGGTCGAGGTGAAGCGGGCCGGACTCAAGGTGCGGGCGCGGCGCGGCTACACGCTGCGCGCTGAGCTCGGAGCGGCGCCGACGGGGGAGCGCAAGGGGAAGGGACCCGCGCTCCAGCCGGCGGTGGCCCGGGCCCTCGACTCCCCGCAAGACGCCTCGGGCCTGCCGGTGCGGGCGAAGGCCTACGTGCTCGAGC
>JBKPBQ010000332.1:0-19330 GCA_046726955.1 Acidobacteriota bacterium | reverse complement strand
GGTCGGATCTATGTCACCCAGAAAGATGCCCAGCAGGGCAGAGATGTGGTCCATGCTCTCGGGCCGTCAGGCGAAAGCGAAGAGGTCTTCAAGCTACGACCAATGGTTCGCGACTCCCGGCTGATGGGCTGGAGAGCTGCTGGTGACCAATTCGCGGCCGAATACCTCGAAGCCGGACACGAAGCCGAGGGGGCGTCGTCCGGCGACCAGAAAGGCCGCTGGTGGATCGCCGTCTATGGCAGCTCGGGAGACGGAGTCGAATTGAAGAGCGTTTACGGGCCGGCACCCGGACCTCCCGTCTGCTATCAGCACACGGCATCAGCGGATCGCTTTTCGTTCCTGAAGGATGCAGCGACCGTCGTGACGATGGCATCAACCAGGTAATGGCTGGGCGACCACGAGCTGACCATGAGGCACGAACTCTCGTCACAGTAGCTTCCTCGAGGTCGTCCGATCCACCCGGGCCGCTGCGCGGCTGGAAGTGATTGACTTTGGTGCGCGATTCGCAGATTCTGCGGTTCGATCGAACCGAGCGACGTCGGCGGATTTCGCGCTGGCGTGAAGGGAGAAAACAAATGAAGACAGTTGCACTCGGAATGGCGGCTTCCCTCGCGCTGTTGTGCGCGCCTCTCGTTCGGGCCGAGGAGGATGCGGCCGACGCGAGCCAGCGCCGGTTCCGCAAGTCCGTCGTCGAGAAGCTGACGCCCGAGCAGCTCCAGGCTCTCCGTGAGCGCGCGGCCCGCCGGATCGCCGCGGCTCGCGCGCGTGCCGGAGGTGCCGGAGGAGTCGATACGCCCGCCGACACCTGCCCTGCCGCGAGCCCGGAGAGTGCGACCCTTCCCTTCGGTCCGGTTGCGGACACGACCGTGGGCCTGACGAACGACTACGAGCCGGCCACGAGCCCCACGCTCACCTGCAGCGCTCCCACGCCGTGCACAGGTCGGCCTACCGGACGCGGCGAGGTCTACGTCGGAACCGGCTGGGGGCCGGACAAGGCCTACCGGATCAAGACGGACGCGAACTGCACGCTGACGATCGACCTCGTCCCCACGGACACCGGGGCGAACGCAGACGACCTGAGCCTGCTCGTCTTCCAGACGCAGTGCACGAACGACCTCATCGATTGCGCGTGCGCCAGCGACAACGGCTTCCCGAGCAACCCTGACCCCAACGGGAACACCGAAGGCGTCGTCCTCGACGCGGTGGCGGGAACGGACTACTTCATCGTGATCGACGGCTACTCGACGGCGGAAGCGCCGCCGGGCGACGCGGGTCCCTTCACGCTCGGCATCACGGGCAGCGGCTGCAACCTCGTCACTCCGCCTTCGCAGTACTTCACGGTGACGCCCTGCCGGGTCATCGACACCCGCAACGCCACCGGTCCCTACGGCGGGCCCCCGCTCGCGGCCGGCGCCGATCGCAGCTTCACAATCGCCGGACAGTGCGGTGTCTCCGCGACCGCGAGCGCGGTCATGGTGAACGCAACGGTCGTCTTCCCGACCGCTAATGGCAACCTGCGCATCTTCCCGACAGGCGGGGCAGTCCCGACGGTGAGCGCGCTCAACTTCTCGACCAACCAGACGCGCGGCAACAACGGGATCTTCAGCCTCAATGCGCAGGGCCAGTTCACCGTCCGCCTCTCCCCGACGGGATTCACGCACCTCGTCGTGGACGTCGTAGGCTACTTCGAGTAGCCGCCGGCCGTAATCGTTCCGAGACGCCTCGGGCGGCGGTGCTACTCTTCGGAGCATGATCGCCGCCCGGGCGACGGCTCTTGCTGCTGCCGTCGCGGCTATCGTGGCCGCGAAGCCGGCGGCGCGTCCCCATGTCCTGCTCGTCACCGTGGACACGCTCCGTCCCGACGCCCTCGGCTGGGTGGCGGGGCGCAACGCGACGCCCCGAATCGACGCGCTCGCCGGCGAGTCCTTCCGCTTCAAGGCCGCGCGGTCGCCCGTCCCCCTCACGCTTCCCGCGCACACGTCGCTCCTCACCGCCCTCGATCCGCCGCGCCACGGCGTGCACGACAACGGCCAGGTGCTCGGAAAGGCACCGCGCACGCTCGCCGAGGCGCTCCGCGAGAGCGGCTACGCCACCGCGGCGGTGGTGAGCGGCTTTCCCCTGCGCGCCCTCTTCGGCCTCGACCGCGGGTTCGACCGCTACGACGACCGCATCCCCGCCGAGGGCGACGAGTGGCGTGAGCGGCCCGCGCTCGAGACGACGGAAGCCGCGCTCGCCTGGGTGCGCGCGCAGCCGCGGGGACGGCCCTGGTTCCTGTGGGTCCACTACTACGACCCGCACGATCCCTACACGCCGCCCGCGCGGCTGCGGCGGCCCGGACCGCGGGGCGATTACGACGGCGAGGTGGCGGCCGTAGACGAGGCCCTCGGCCGGCTGCGCGACGGTCTCGCGAGCGTAGCCGCGCCTCACGGAACGTTGACCGTCTTCGCCGCCGACCACGGGGAGAGCCTCGGCGAGCACGGCGAAGCGACGCACGGCTTCTTCGTCTACGAGTCCACGCTTGAGGTCCCGCTGCTCTTCCACTTCCCGTCCCGCGTGCGGCCCGGCGAGAGCGCGCTGCCGGCGCGGCTCGTGGACGTGGCCCCGACCCTCCTCGAGCTCGCCGGTCTGCCCCCGCTGCCCTCGACGGACGGCGTGAGCCTCGTCCCTCTCCTCGCCGGGCGCCCGCAGGAGATCCCGCCGGCCTACGCGGAGACGTACGAGCCGTGGCTCGCCTACGGGTGGGCGCCTCTCTTCAGCGTGCGGGCCGGCGACTGGAAGCTCGTGGATGCTCCCCGCCCCGAGCTCTACGACCTCGCCCGCGATCCCGGCGAGAGCGACAACCGCGCGGCCGCCTCGCCCGACGAGGCCTCACGCCTCCTCGGAATCCTCGACGCGCGGCGGCGGACCGCGGCGCCGGACGCCGCGCGGTCGGAGGATCCGGAGGCGGCGGAAGCGCTCCGCGCGCTCGGCTACGTCGGCGGCGCCGCGACGGCTACCGCTTCCCCGCCGGCCGTCCTCGCGGATCCCAAGGACCGCCTGGAGACGAAGGCGCGGCTCCTGGATGCCGACAAGGCCCTGGCCCGCCGCGAGTACAAGACGGCGCTCGCGGCTTTCGACGCCGTGCTCGCCGAAGATCCGAAGAGCCGGTTTGCGCTCCTCCGCTCGGCCAATGCGCTGCTCGCGATGGGCCGGCCGCGCGACGCCGTCCCGCGGCTCGAGGCACTCGTCGCCCTCGATCCCTACCTGCCCGAGGCGCGCTACCAGCTCGCCGACGCCCTCACGCGGTCCGGCCGGACGGCGCGGGCCATCCAGGAGTGGCGCGACGTCACCCGGCTGCAGCCGCGCCGGGCCGTAGCCTGGTCGAACCTGGGCACGGTCCTCCTCCTCGCGGGACGGACGGACGAGGCGATCCCGGCGCTCGAGGAGGCCAAGAGGCTCGGCACCGACGACCCGGTGGTCGCCGAGAACCTCGCCGAAGCGCGCTATCGCCGGGCCGTGGCCGAAGCCGCCGCGGGCCGACCGGAGTCGGCGCGGCGCGCGCTCGCGGAGGCCGTGGCCGGCGACCCCACGCTGCGCGCCCGAGCGCAGGCCGACCCCCGGCTCAAGGAGCTCCTGGCGAACTAGTGTGCACACCGGAGTCGTGTGTCGAAGGGCGCGCGCGCCTCGCGGTAGCGCGCGACTGTACGATGAATGCCGATGGCGAGCGCGGCGCGTGAGCGCCGGGCTCGCTCAGGCTGGAGCGCGCGTGCGAGTGCCGCGCGCCCCTGCCGGCACACGACTTCAGTTACGCGCCTTGGCGTCGAGAGCCGCGAGGCGGGCCGCGGCGAGGCTCGACGCGCGGTAGGGATCGACCTCGCGCGCCTTCTCGAAGCTGCGGCGCGCCTCGGCGGCGAGACCCTGCCGCGCCTGCATGTCCCCGCGCGCGATGAAGATCCCGCCGTGCCGGGGCTCGAGCGATTGCGCCTCGTCGAGCAGCGCCGTCGCTTCGGGATAGCGGCCGTCGAGGATCAGGATCTGCGCGAGGAGCAGGGACACGTCCGCCTTGGGACGGATGTCGTGGAAGGCGCGGAGCGCTTTCTCCGCGTCGGCGACGCGGCCCAGGCGGAGGTAGATCTTCCCCTGGGCGTGCAGGACGCTCCGGTCGTTCGGCGACTCCCTGGCCGCGGCGAGCACGACGGCGAGCGCCTCCCGCACCCGGCCCTCGGAGAGGAGCGCGTTCGCCTGGATGAGCTTCTGCGAGACGCCGATCATGTCCTTGGGATCGCGCAACGCTCCGCTCGCCGGCCCGGCGGGCCCGGCGCCGCCCGAATAGCCGAGCGCGGCCAGCCTCTCGCGGACCTCCGGATCCACCTCGGGCGACGGCGGGAGGACGGCCGAGCGGTCCGCCATCGCGCGCAGCGTGTCGAGGAGCGAGTCGCGGGCCGTGGCCGCGGGGCCCGTCGCGCTCCCGAGGTCCACGCGCTCGCCGGGGTCCTTGCGAAGGTCGTAGTACTCGGGCCGCGGCGCGAGGATTGCCTTGTCGCCCCGGCGCCGCAGCGCCCGCAGCGGCGCCCACCCGTAGTCGAGGAAGGGCGTGAAGCTCTCCGCGTAGACGGCGCGGTCCTCGGGCGGCGACCAGCCCACGAGGCTCCGCCCGTCCATCGCGGGCCCGGGCGTCTCCCCCGCCTTCACCCCTAGCAGGTCGAGCAGCGTCGGAACGACGTCCACCTCGGACACGACTCCGTCCTCAACGCGGCCCGCCGTCGCGGAAGCGCCCGGCACGGCCAGGAGGAGCGGGACGCGCAGGACGGAGTCGTAGAGGAAGATGCTGTGCGTACTCTCGCCGTGGTCGCCGAGGCTCTCGCCGTGGTCGCCGAGCACGGCCACCACCGTCCGGCTCTCGAGCCCCTTCGTCTTCAGTCGCTCCAGGAGACGGCCGAGCTGCTCGTCCGCGAAGGAGATCTCGCCGTCGTACGCGCGTCCCCCGGCGCGGGCGGCGGCCGCCGGCGGAGGCTTGTAGGGCGCGTGCGGGTCGAAGTAGTGGACCCAGGCGAAGAAGGGACGGCCGGGGCGGCGGCCCTCCAGCCACGCGAGCGCCGCGTCCGTCGTGCGGTCCGCCGGCCGCTCGATCGTGCCCGACGGGAACCCCGCCCCGCCGCCGGCTTCCACGCGGTCGTCGTACACGTCGAACCCCTGGTCGAGGCCGTACCGCGCGTCGAGGACGAACGCCGACACGAAGGCCGCGGTCTCGTAGCCGTGGCCGCGAAGCCGCTCGGCGAGCGTCGTTTCGCTCGCCGGCAGCCGGTACTCCGCGTTGAGCCGGACGCCGTGCTGGTACGGATAGCGCCCGGTGAAGATCGAGCAGTGGGCGGGCAGCGTCTCCGGGGCGACGCTCACCGCGGCCGCGAACCGCAGCGAGCGACGGGCGAGCGCGTCGAGCGTCGGGGTAGACGCGTCCGCATAGCCGTAGGCGCCGATCCGGTCCGCACGCGTGGTGTCGAGCGTGACGACGAGGAGGTTCAGCTCCGAGGCCATCCCCGGGCGGAGGCCGGCGAGGGGAGAGCGGTCGGCCGCCCGCGGGGTCTCCGCGGCGAAAGCGGAGCCGCCGAGGAGCGCGACGAGGGCGAAGGTCGACACGGTGATACGCAAGCCCGACACCGCCCCAGTATTCCACTTCGTCTGCAGCCTGTGCGCCAGGCCCTTGCCTGGCCGCGGCAAGGCGGGTACGGTCAGGACCGCAAGCGAGGTGCCCATGACGACGACGACGCGTTCGTGGCTTCGAGCCGCGCCGCCGGTCGGAGCCGTGATCCTGCTGCTCCTGGCGTGTTTCAGCCCCTTGAATGCCGAGGAGCGGGACCGCGACGCGCCCGCCCAGAAGCCGCGCGCCCCTCGGGCCTCGTCGCCCGTGCCCCAGCTCGTGCGGCCCGAGCGCAGCGGCACCTCGCGGCCCTTGCGCGAGATCCCGCGCGTCTACAAGGCAGCGGACCCGCGCAAGCTGCGCGAGGTGAAGAACGAGTCCCTCGAGGAGGGTCGCCATCCGCGGGCCAGGGACATGGGCGCGCCGGACGGAGCGCTCCAGTCGTCGATGCCGCCGACGCAGGCGCCGTCCCCGATCGTCAACTTCCAGGGGATCAGCCAGCTCGTCCAGGGCAGTCTCTCCGGCGGCTTCTTCACGCCCCCGGACACGGTCGGCGACGTCGGACCCAACCACTACGTGCAGTGCGTCAACACCGCCTGCCAGGTCTTCGACAAGACGGGGACACCGGCCGGCCCCGCCTTCCTGCTGAGCTCGCTCTTCGCGAGCCTCGGCGGCGACTGCGCGACGGGCGACGACGGCGACCCGATCGTGCTCTACGACCCGCTCGCGAACCGCTGGCACCTCAGCCAGTTCGCGCTTCCGGCCTTCCCCAACCCGCCCTTCAGCGAGTGCATCGCGGTCTCGCAGACGGGCGATCCCACCGGGGCCTACTACGTCTACCAGTACGTCATCCCGAACGGCTACCTCGACGACTACCCGAAGTTCGGCGTCTGGCCGGACGGCTACTACATGACGGCCCCGCTCTTCCAGGGCGGCACGCTCGACTTCGTCGGCGAGGCCGCCTTCGCGTTCAACCGCGCGAAGATGCTGGTCGGCGATCCCACGGCCGAGATGGTCTTCTTCGACCTGAGCACCACCTACCACGGATTGCAGCGGATCCTTCCCGCCGACGTGGACGGGGTCGCTCCACCGCCGGGGACGCCCGCCTACATGCTCTCGATCACCGCCGACGAGTTCGCGGACACCCAGGACGGGGTCCGCATGTTCGAGGTGCGGCCCGACTTCGCCAACCCCGCAGCGTCCACGTTCACCGAGATCGCCTCCCTCGCCGTCGCCAGCTTCGACGCGACGTTCACGGAAACGAGCGGCACGTGCTCGGGGACGATCCCCTTCACCTCCCGGGACGACATCGACCAGCCTCCGCCCGCCAACTGCGGCCAGAGGCTCGACGCGATCGCGGACCGCCCGATGCAGCGGCTCGCCTACCGGAACTTCGGCACGCACGAGTCGCTCGTGTTCAGCCACGCCGCCGACGTCAACGCGACGCCGCCCACGGCGACGAGCGGGCACGTGTCCGGCGTGCGCTACTACGAGCTGCGCCGGACGCTCCCCGGCGGAGCCTTCGCCGTGCACGAGCAGGCCACGTTCTCGCCGGACACCACCCACCGCTGGATGAGCAGCGCGGCCATGGACGCGCAGGGCAACATCGCCGTCGGCTACAGCGTCTCCGACGAGACGACGACCTTCCCCGGCGTGCGCTACGCGGGCCGGCTCGCCTCCGATCCCCCGGGCGGCCTCTTCCAGGGCGAGACGACGCTCGTCCCCGGCGGGCGCTCGCAGACCTCGTCGGGATCGCGCTGGGGCGACTACAGCGCGATGTCCGTCGATCCCGCGGACGACTGCACGTTCTGGTACACGCAGGAGTACTACGACGCCGTGGCCCCCGGCGGCTGCTCGGTGACCGCGTGCTGGCAGACCCGCATCGGGAGCTTCAAGTTTCCTTCCTGCGCGTCCGGGACGAGCTTCGGGACGCTCTCGGGCATGGTCACGATCGCGGCCACCGCGGCCCCCCTCGCCGGCGCCCTCGTGCAGGCGAGCGGCTACTCGGCGGTGACGAACGGCGCGGGCATCTACACGACGAGCGTCCCCGCCGGCACCTACACGGTCGTCGCCTCGAAGAGCGGCTTCGGCACCGTCTCCGCTCCCGGCATCGTGGTGACGGCCTCGGCGACCACGACCCAGAACTTCTCGCTCGGCAGCGGAAAGATCGCCGGCGTCGTGACGAGCGCCGGGACGACGAGCCCGATCGCCGGCGCTCTCGTCCAGGTGACGGGCGGCCCGCACGTCCTCACGGACGCGTCCGGTGCGTACTCGATCGCCCTGGCCGCGGGCGCCTACGACATCACGGTGACCGCCGCCGGATACTTTCCCGCGAGCCGGACCGGGCTCGTGGTGGGTACGAGCGGGACGACGACCGCCAACGTCGCCCTGCAGCCCGCGCCCGTCCTCGCGGTCTCCGCTCTCGCCGTGGACGACAGCATCGGAAACCACAACGGTGCCGTGGACTACGGCGAGTGCTTCACGCTCACCGTCACGCTCCGCAACACGGGGACGGTGGCTGCCGCGGACATGGTCGCGACTCTCACCACCACGACACCTGGCGTCGTGGTGAGCCAGGGCGTCTCGCCCTATCCCATCATCGCCCCCGGCGGAGGCACGGGCGCGAACGTGCTGCCCTTCCTCCTCTCGAGCGGCCCGGATCCCCTGCAGGTCGGCAAGCCGATCAAGCTCACCCTCTCGCTCTCCAGCCCGAGCGGCCCGCTGAGCCTGTCGTTCGATCTGCCCACGGGCGGAGGCGGTGCCGCGACCGTCTTCTCCGCCACCGGTCCCGTCCCGATCCCCGACAACAACTTCGTGGGGGCGACGCTCTCCATCCCCGTGGCCGCCTTCGCGCAGACGCTCTCCAAGGTGAAGGTGACCGTGCGCATCAGCCACACGTACAGCGGGGATCTGCTGCTCCGCCTGATCGGCCCGGACGGCACGACCGTCACCCTCGCCACCCAGGTCGGCGGGGGCGCCCCGGGCTACGGGACGGACTGTCCCGCCGACGCCAACGACACCACGTTCGACGACGCGGCGCCGACCTCGATCGATTCCGGCACCGGGCCGTTCGTCGGATCGTTCCGGCCGGAGGAGCCGCTCTACACGTTCGCGGGAAAGACGGGCGCGCAGGTGAACGGCAACTGGATGCTCAAGGTCATCGACCTCGGCCCCGCGGACATCGGCAACATCGAGTGCGTGAACCTCACGCTCAACGGCACCACATTCGGAGGGTGCACCGGCTCGGACCTCTCGATCACGAAGACGGACGGGATCGACCAGTACGTCCCCGGACAGTCCGTCACCTACACGATCGTGACCAGGAACTCGGGAACGATCGCCGCGCCCGGGTCGCCGGTCGCCGACACGTTCCCGGCGAGCCTCACCGGCGTGACGTGGACGTGCAACGCGAGCGCCGGCTCCTCGTGCGGGGCGCCAACCGGCACGGGCAACATCGCCACGACCGTGAGCCTGGCCGCGGGAGGAACGGCCACCTTCACCGCCCAGGCCACGGTATCTCCCACGGCCACGGGCGCCATCCTGAACACCGCGACGATCGACCGCGGCGACGGGCGCGACGACCCCGTTCCCGGCAACAACAGCGCGACCGACAACGACCGGCCGCCGGGATCGTTCTACACGGTCATTCCCTGCCGGCTCATCGACACCCGCAACCCGGCCGGGCCGCTCGGAGGACCGGCCCTAGGCGCGGGCCAGAGCCGCACGTTCCAGGTGACCGGCGGCTGCGGCATCCCCGCGAACGCCACGGCGGTCTTCGTGAACACGACCGTCGTCGCCCCCACGAGCACCGGCAACCTCCGCATCTTCCCGACCGGAGCGGCCGTGCCCCAGGTCGTAGCACTCAACTACTCCGCGGGCCAGGTGCGGGGCAACAACGGGATCTACGTGCTCGACGCTTCCGGCCGCTTCGACATCCGCTGCACGCAGGCCTCGGGCACCGCGGACGTGATCGTGGACGTGGTGGGCTACTTCGTTGAATAGACCGGCGGGGATTCAGAACCGGAAGTCGTGTCGTTGAAGGGAGCGCGCGCCTCGCGGTAGCGCGCGACTGTACGGTGAATGCCGATGGCGAGCGCGGCGCCTTTTGCGCCGGGCTCGCCTAGGCCGGAAGCGCGCGAAGCGAGTGCCGCGCGCCCCGACCAGGACACGACTTCAGCCGGTCACCGCCAGGCTGGGTACGAAGCCGCCTGCGGGAAAGACGGCATCGCGGGCTGCCAGGGCGACGAGAACGGCGTGCGCGGGCCCGCGGCCGGGGCCGCGCCGGGGGCGGCGGGAGCCGCCGCTCCGGACGCGGGATTCGCCTGCGCCGGGTCGAGATCGAGGACGGGAATGATCGGCTGTCCCTGGTCCGCGTTCTCGGCGGGCTCCTGCGCCTCCACGACACCCGGGTCGTTGTCCATGGGGTTCTCGACGGCGTGCTCCTCGGACTCGCCTTGTTCGCGCCGCATGCCGGGAGGCGGGGCCGCGGCCGCCGAAGCGGAGGCGGCGGACTGGCCCTTGGACATGAGGAAGACCATGTCGACGCCCTGGCCGGCGGAGTCGAGCTTCAGGGCGTAGCTCAGGCCCTGGCCCTCGAGGAGCTGCGAGAGCGCCTCGGCCGCGGACGCGGCATTGATCTCCACCGTGACGAGCTGGCGCGGCTTGGCCGCGTCGTAGACGATCTTGGCGCCGGTAACCTGCGAGAAGCGGTTGAGGACGTCGTTGAGGGGAGCGCTCGTGGCGTGGACGATCACGCGCCCGGCGTCGAGGCGGACGTCCGTCGCAGACGACGAGAGCGCACGGCCCGAGACGAGGGGCGCCAGGATGGCGGCGAGCACGACGAGCTTGAAGCGGCGTGACACACGCGGCCCGGGAGGAGGGTGGTGCAGCGAAGGCACGGGACCCGGCGCCTCCCCTGAGGAGGCGCCGGGAACGGACAAGCCTGCGTTACTGGAAGTAGCCGGTGACGTCGATCACCACGTTCACGGCGCCGCCGCCGCTCACGCGCGAGAACACCGACAGGTCCGGAGCCGCGGCGCCGACCGGAACGATCGCGCCGTTGCCCAGCGCGGGCTCGCCGGCCGAGTAGTTCAGGTTGGAGACCACCGGCTGCGTGGTTCCCGCCGGGAACAGGGTCAGGAAGCCGAGGCCGGCAGGACCGACCGCGGTCACGTTGAGCGAGACGGCCTTGGCGCCGGCCGGCACACCGCAGACGCCCTGGATCGAGAACGTGCGGGTCTGTCCGTCGTTCATGGCCGGTCCCTGGCCCGCGCGGGTGTCCACCGCTCGGCAGGGGGTCAGGGAGTGGTACTGGAACGGTCCCGCGGCCGTCGCGACCGGCGCGGGAAGCGCGACCAGCATCAAGGCAGCCGCGAGAACCGCGACCGATAGGCGAACCACCGAGCTCTTCATGTCAAGACCTCACTGTATTTTCCCAAGCCATCCAGGTCCAGATGGTTACGATCAGACCCGGATCGTAACCTCAAACGCTGCCGTGCGTCCAGCCAAAGTTGAGTGTATAGCTTCGGCACGCCCCAGGGATGTCGTCTGGGTCACACTCATTCGAAATACCCGTTGACGTCCAGGATAAAGTGAGCCGTTCCAGAGGCCTGCGAGCATCGGACGGCCAGGTGCCCGAGGGCGCTCAGGGGCACGATCGCGTTGTTCCCCCGGGTCTGGCCGCCGGAGTAGTTGATCGTCGAGACCGTGGGCAGCGGGGTCCCCGCCGGGTAGAGCCGGAGATTCCCGACGACACTCGGCGACACCGCGGTCACGTTCACCGAGACCGCCTTGGCCGAGCTCGGGAGGCCGCACTTCCCCACGAGCGGGAAGGTGCGATCCGCTCCCGCCACGAGAGCCGGACCGCCGTAGACGCCCGTGGCGTTGCGCGTGTCCACGACGCGGCAGGGCGGGAGCGTGAAGTAGAAGCCCGGCGACGGTGCGACCTGGAAGCTCGTCGGGTCGTTGGCGCCGCCCACGCCGGGATCGTCGGTCACGAGCGTCGACTCGTTCGTCCCATTGCCGTCGGCGTCGAAGCTGATCGTGCCCTGGTTGGAGATCGTCGCTCCCGTGGCGTCGGCGGCGTCCACCGTGGCCGTGATCGTGATGGTCACGGACCCCGTGCTTGGGATCGAGCCGTTCCAGGTCACCGTGTTCGTGGCGACGGTCGCGAGAGCGGTTCCGGACGTCGCGTTCGCGGAGACGAGCGTCACGCCGGCCGGGAGCACGTCCGTGAACTCGTCGCCGGGGTTGTCGTTCTGCGCACCGGGACCGGAGTTGCCGACGACGACGGTGTAGGTCACGGTGCTGCCGCGGACGAACGTACCGCTCACCGTCATCGCGCGGGTGCCGATCGAGGCTCCCCCGCCGTTCGGGACGATCAGCGTCGTCTCGGCATCGCTGTTGTTCGCGGGCACCGGGTCCGCGAGCGGTGCGGGCACGACGACGGTCGCCGTGCCCGTGACGAGGCCAGGCGAGGCCGGCGCCTGCACGGTGATCGTGATGAGCGGAGCGGCGCCCGTCGGCAGGTCGGGGCCCGCCTGCGGCGTGCGCGTGCAGGTCACGACGCCCGCGGAGTAGCCGCAGCTCCAGCCCGTGCCCGTCGCGCTGATGAACGACGACCCGGCGGGAAGCGCCTCCTGCACGCTCACCGGGTAGTCCGTCCCCGAGCCGCCGTTTGCGACGCCGACGGTGTAGCTGTAGTTCGTGCCCGCGACTACGGGATCGGCGGAGTCGTTCTGGGCCACGGCAAGGTCGGCCTTGAACCAGCCGATGTCCTGGAACGTCTCGAAGGTCAGGTCCACGTCGTTGACCAACGGATTGAGATCGGCGTTGATCGCCGGCTCCATGAGCAGGTTCGGGAACGCGGCCGCCTCGAAGTGGGAGACGGACGAGCCGGGCTGCACGGGGTTCGTGGCGTAGAGGAGGGCGCGGTTCATAGCACTCGCCCCCTGCCGGAGAGCGAGGTTCGCGTGGATCGTCGCGACCGCGCCGGGGTTCGACTTCAGCGTCGTCCCGTCGGCCTGCGAGATCCGGACGGTGGGAATCGTGATCGAGGGATCGGTTCCTCCGATCCCGGGGGGCGGGCAGCCCGCGACGTTGTCCGCGACGATCACGCCTATAGCACCCGCGGCCTGCGCGTTCGCCGTCTTCACGTTGAAGCCGCAGTTGCCGCGGTCCACGAGCGCGATGCGACCGGGTGTGAAGCCGACGAGCGTCTCGCAGCCGTCGGTCGTCGTCCCCGTTGCGTCGTTGACGAGCTGCACCGTCCCCGTGACGCCGGGGCCGGTGAGGGCGGGGCCGTAGGTCGCGCGCCCGGCGGCGAAGACGAGGGACGGGCTCGTGACCACGACTTCGGGCGTGCCGGGCGAGAGCGTCGAGGGGACGGCGCTCGTGACGTTCGTCCCGCTCCACGAGAGCTGGCCGCAGCGGAGCGAGGAGGCAGAGCGGCTCGCGTTGCCCGCCGATCCGGGATCGAAGCTCGCCCAGGTCGCGCCCAGCGTCTCGTCGTAGGTGAACTGGGAAAAGATGTCGGTCTCGTTCAGCAGATTCGCCCCGGAGGTCGGGTTCACGAAGTTCGCGAAGCCCAGGCCGTGCGCGAACTCGTGCAGGAGCACGGTGACGAGGTCGATGTTCGCGCCGTGGTTGTTGTCGAAGCCCAGGTAGAAGGAGAGGCCGGCGAGGCAGCCCGGCTGGCCGATCGTGCTGTTGAAGGTGGCGCCGATGTCGTTGCCGACAGCGTCGATGTCGAAGCCGGCGAGCTTGTTGGCGAGTGCGATGTGGTACCAGGTGTTCGGGAAGTCCGTGCCCGGAGAGTTGGCGCCGACGGTCTTCGCCCCCGCCGCTCCCAGGACTCCGGACGTCGGCGTGCAGGCGAGCGGATCGAACGAGGCCTCGATGCGGATCGGCACGTCGCTGTCGATGAGGCCGCCCCAGACGTCGGCCGCGAACTGGAATGCGTTGAGCCGCTGCTGGCCGAGCGTCGTCCCGGGGTTCCCGCCCACGGGTGTCGCCGGCGTCGGGTCGTTGAAGCCCTCGCCCGGAGAGTCGAGGTTGACGATCGTGATGGTGGCCGACGCGAAAGCGCTCGACGCGGCGCCGAGGAGGACACCCGTCAGGAGGAGCGGGAGGCGAGAGAGCGTGCGCAACGCCGCTATTCCTTCTCGGGTTCCGGGGAGGACGTCCGCGAGGCCGGTCCACCACGCGGCCGGCCATCGAGGCAATCGAGCCTCAGCGCCCCGGTGGGAGAAACCGTAGCGGTCGAGAGGCTCCGGAAGCGCCCCTGGAGATCGACGAGCTGCGTTCCGTCGGGCTGGGTCACGGCCTCGAGGCCCTCGGAGGAGCGGCTGGCCAGCTCGCCGACGCTCTTGTCCAGCTCGCGCACCTGCGCTTCGCTGGGTGCTTCCGTCAGCCGGCCGGTCGCGGGATCCACGTAGGCGCGGAGGGCCGCGGCAGACCCCGCGTCGGCCGGCCGAGAGACCGGCGACGAAGGCGAGGAGCCCACGGCTGGCACGTCGGCAGCCTCGACCGTGCCGGTCAGGCGGGGATAGACCGCCTTCACTCCCGGCAGCGCGCGCAGCGCGTCGATCGTCTCCGCACCGACGACCACGCTGATGCCGTTGAAGGAGCGGCGCACCCGATAGAGCTCGCGAGCGCCCAACGCGGCGAGATCGCGCGAGAGCGCGGCCTGAGCGTCCTTGATCTTCTGGTCCTGCGCACGCTCGGCCGCGCGGGCCGTCGCCTCGCGCTCGGCGGGGCTCGCAGCGGACGCGGAGGCGAGAGAAGCTTCGTACGCGCGCAGCGCCGGCGTGTCGGCGAGCTCGACGAGGACCTGGACGCGCGCGGGCCTCGGCGGCGCGGCGCAGACGTCGGGGGCGGTCGGAGCCGGCCACTCCCCGGCGCCGATCGGCACGCCGGACAGAAGCGCCGCCCCGAGCGTCATCGCCCACGCGCCCCGCATCGCCGTCCTCCTCGCTCCCGTCACTGGAAGTAGCCGGTCACGTCGAGCACGAAGTGCGCGGTGCCCGCCGTCATCGCGCAAAAGACCGACAGGTCGCCCGCCGCGCCGAGCGAAACGATCGCGTTCGAGGCACGCGTCTGGGCCGCCCGGAAGCTGAGCGCGCTCGTCACCGGCTGCAGCTCGTCCGCCGAGTAGAGGCGCAGGTTGCCGGGGTTCGCGGCGCCCACCACGGTGAGCGTCACCGCGAGCGCGCGGGCGGTGGCCGGGACGCCACACGCGTTCACGAGCGGGAAGTCGCGCGTAGCACCGGCGACGAGGGCGGGGCCGCCGCGGGGGCCGGTGGGGTTGCGCGTGTCCACGAGCCGGCACGGAGTGAGCGTGAAGAAGTCTAGCGGTCCGGCGTCGGTCGAGAGCTGGTAAGTCGCCGTGTAGGTGGCGGGGGAAGCGGGCGTCGTGATCGGCTGGGGGTTGTTCGCACCGCTCGACCACGAGGAGAAGACATACGTGGCGGGTCCGCTCGTCTGCCAGAACGGGGCGCTCGCGCTCAGCACGTAGCCCTGCCACGAGGTCACGGTCTGCGGCCCGGTGAGCGGCGTGCCGTTCACGCTGACGGCGAGTCCGGGAGGCGTCGTGGCGAACGTCACGTCCACCTTCGCGGGCTGGAGGTCGCGCGTGACCGTCGCCGTCAGTCCCCCGAGATCGGTCGCGGTGAGCTGGATCTCGAAGTAGCTGTTGGCGGCCGCGGCCAGGTCCTCGGGCGCGGGTCCCGTGAACGTGACGTTGTTGCCGCTCACCGGACCAAGGAACGGATGCGTGTGCGTGTCGTGGTGGAGCACGACCGTCCACGACAAGCGGCCGCTCGGAACGGTTCCGTCCTGCGCGTCGCTCGCCAGTCCCGTGAGCGTGATCGTCTGGCCGACGGCGAACGTCGCGCCGGCTCCCGGGGACTGGATCGACGGCGTGGGCGGCGTGTTCCCGGGCTGGACGACGAGGGTGACGGGCAAGGAGAACGCGAAGCTGTCGTCGCGAGCACGCAGCGTCGCGACGTAGGTGCCGACGGCCGTGTAGGTGTGGGGCACCGTGAGGCTCGTGGTCGTGACGTCGGGCGTGCCGTCGCCGAAGCTCCAGAAGTACGTCAGGGTGTTTCCCGCATCGGGGTCGCTGCTGCCCGCCGCACTGAACGTGACGGTGAGCGGGGCCGGGCCCGAAAGCGGTGCTCCCGCAGCGACCGCGGTGGGCGGGTTGTTGCCGGCCTGCGCGTAGAAGATGCGCCGGACCTGTCCCCCGGCTGCATAGGTCGTGTAGTAGAGGGCCTGGCCTCCGCCGTAGGGCCCGAAGGTGAGCGAGGTCGCGCTGCTGCTGCCCAGGCTCGTCGCGAAGTTCGAGGCCGTGAACGGACCGGAGCCGGAGAGGCGGAAGATCCAGCCGCAAACGTAGTCGGCGAACAGGTACGTGTTGTCGTAGGCGGCGGGCCAGACGCCGTTGGGGACGAAGGCGCCTCCGGTGATCGACGCGCAGCCGCTCGCCGTCGTCCCGGGCACGGTCCCGCGCCCGTAGTCGTAGATGGGGTTCGTCATCCCCGCGGGAGGCGCGCCGCAGTTGCTCTGGGAGCCGGTGGCGCAGTGGCCTTCCCGTACGTTCCATCCGTAGTCCGCGCCCGCCTGCGCGAGGTCGATCTCCTCCCACGTGTTCTGGCCCACGTCGTTCACGTAGAAGCGCGTTGCCGTCGCGTTGGGATCGAAGGCGAAGCGGAAGGGGTTGCGGAAGCCCCAGGCGAACGTCTCCTGGCAGCGGTTGCCCGGCGTCGTCCCTCCCGTGACCTGGCAGCGAGCGGTGCCCGCGCCCTGGAACGGGTTCGTGGCAGGGATGAACGTCGCGTCGTTGACGCTCGTCCCCGAGCGGTTCACACCCACGCGGAGCACCTTGCCGAGGAGCTTGAACTCGTCGCGGGACGCGTCGTTGTTCCCCCCGCAGCTGGTCGGGGACGCGTAGTCGCAGCCGCCGTCGCCGATCGTGATGTAGAGGTAGCCGTCCTTGCCGAAGGCGACGTCCCCCGCGTTGTGGTTCCCGTTCTGGGACGGCATGTTGTCCACGAGCACCAGCTCGGAGGCCATGGCGAACGTGTGGCCGCTCATCGTGAAGCGCGACACGCGGTTGACGCAGCCGCTCCCCGTGTTGCGCGTGTAGAAGAGGTAGACGTAGCCGTTGCTGGGGAAGAGCGGGTCCGTCACGACGCCGAGCAGCCCCCGCTCGGAGTTCGAGCAGATCTGGGAGGAGGGGATCGTGCTCGTCCCGAGGAGGACTCCCGCCCCTCCGTAGACGCGCAGCGATCCTGGCTGAGAGGTCACGAGCATCCGGCCGTCCGGGGTGAAGGTCACGTCCGTGGGCGCGGACACGGAGACGAAGAGCGCGTCCTGGAAGCCGGCGGGGACCGCGGCCCCCGCGGGGACGGCGAGGGCGAGCGCGGCCGCCACGGTCAGGCCGCTCCGGGTCACCCGCCTAATCACTCGAAGTAGCCGTTGACGTCCACCACGAAGTGCACGGCTCCCCCGGGCGTGAAGCTCTTGACCGCGAACGTGCCCGTCCCCGAGGAGGACAGCATCACGATCGCGTTGTTCCCGCGCGTCTGGCCCGCCGAGTAGTTGACCGTCGCCACGAGCGGAGGCGAGGCGTTGCCCGGGTAGAGGCGCAGGTGGCCCGTCGCCGGAGCGCTCACGGCGGTGAGGGTCACCGATAGCGCCCTCGCGGTCGCAGGAATGCCGCAGCGGCCGGCGGCGACGACGACGCGCTCGGTCGAGGGTAGGAGCGCCGGCGCGCCGTACGGACCGGACGCAAGCCGCGTGTCGAGGATGCGGCAGGGCGGGAGGGTGAAGAAGTCGAGCGCTCCCGTCGAGGTCGCGACCGGGGGCTTCCAGCCGCGCTGGACGACCTCGAAGTCGGACGCCGTGAGGCTCGCGAACGCGGGATTGAGCACGTCGTTGTCCCAGCGCGTGTCGTAGGCGCCGGAGACGTACATGTCGCTGCCGTTGTCCGTCACGATGAGGCCGTAGGTCTTCATCGCCTGGAAGATCTTCTGCACGTATGCCGGGTAGCCGCTGATGTTCGTGCCCGCCTTCAGGCGCAGGCGCGCCCCCATCGGCACCGCGTTGGCATTCGAGCTCGTGGTCGCGTCGTGCGACGCCGGAAAGACGTATCCGTTCGTGAAGTCCACCGTCATGCGGAACGCGTGGCGGATGGGGTTCGGACCGAAGACCTCGTCGTAGCGAACGAGGCCGGGAAAGATGGCGAGCCCCGAAGCATCGGCGCTGGTCCACGTGTCCGGCCTCCGGCCGTTGCCGTCGAGGTAGTAGATGGCGCCCGAATCGGCCTGCCAACGGCCGAGGCCCGCGTTCCAGCGCGTGGCGTAGAGCTCGTACAGGATCCGGTTGTCCTTGTCCACGAGGAGCATGTGCCGGTCGCCGCCCGCCCCGCCGCCAGGCAGCCCGCCCTCGATCCACCGTCCCTGAGTGCGCGCGGAGAGGGGGATCGGGTAGCCCGCAGGGCGGCCGGAGGCTCCCGCGTCGCTCTGCGACGGCCAGCCGGTGCTGAAGTCGACGACCTCGAGGGGCGTCGTGCCCGGGACGACCGCGTAGATCATTCCGTACACACCGTAGGTCGTCCCGTCGTTGCCCCCGAAGTCGGGATGCATGCCGACGCCGGCGCCGATGAAGTTGGTGAAGTTCGTGCTGTTCGAATCGACGGGCGCGCTCGAGATGTCGGTGTTCCACCAGTTGTCGGGCGGGAAGAGGGGAAGCGGGCTCGGCAGCAGGGCCGGCGGCTGCGGCGCCTGCGCGTAGACCGACGCGCCCAGGAGCGACAGGGCAGCCGCGAGACGGAGTCCGGCCCTCATGGCGGGCGAGAGACTGGCACGAGCGACCCGGGGCGGCGGGTGACGGTTCGCACAGGCCCCCTAAGGCTTTGAAGATCCGGCCGCTTCCCCGCACTCCGCGGCCACCCTCTCGTGGAGCGCGGTCCGGCCGTCGAGAAGCGCGTCGTAGAGGCCGAGATAGCGGCATCCCGCGGTCCGGTCGCCGGTGGCCATCGCCTCCTCGCCGAGCAGCTTGAGCGCGGGGACGTAGTGCGGAGAGCGCTCGAGCAGGCGCTCGAGAGACCGCCGCGCCGTCTCGTGGTCTCCGGCCTGGCTCCGCAGCCACGCCGCGTCGACACACGCCTCGAGCCGCCGCGGGTCGAGGCGGCAGGCCTCTTCCTGGGCCCGGACATCGCCCTTAGCCGCCACCCAGAGGATCTCCGCCCGCGCCACGCGCACGACCATGTAGCCGGCGAGGGCGAGGGCCGCGAGGACCGCCAGGCGCCAGAGGGTCGAGCTCTTCGCGGCGTCGGGGGACGGAAGGGAGGCGCCGGCGAGGCCGAGCGTCACCGCCGCGGTCAGCGCCGGGAACGCCATCTCGAACGGGAACTGGAAGAAGCTCTCGACCGCGAGGAACACGGCGACGGACCCGATGAGACGTCCCACGGGCGAGCGCGACGAGCGGAACGCCGCGCGGCGGTGGAGCGCCACGGCAAGGCCGACGAGGAGTCCCGCGGCGAGCGCCGAGACCAGGAATCCCTCCTCCGCGAGGAGGCGCAGGTACTCGTTGTGCGGCGAGCGGTAGACGAGCGACTCGCCGGGACGCGTCGCTCCGCGGAGCGCGTAGGGGATGAAGGCCTGCTCGAAGTTGCCCGCACCCACGCCCAGCGGGTGGTCGCGCACGAGC
>JBKPBQ010000331.1:0-3825 GCA_046726955.1 Acidobacteriota bacterium | reverse complement strand
GGATGGGAAGGTCACCGTGCTCCGGGCGGGCACCGACTGGCAGGTCGTTTCCATGAGCGACCTCGGTGAGTCGATCGTGGCCACCCCCGCCATCGCGGACGGCCGCGTGATCGTGCGCACGGAAGCGGCCCTCTACTGCTTCGCGAGCCCGGCACGCGTGAAAGGCCGCCGGGCTACGCGGGTGGATGCTCTTCCGCGCGCTCCAGCTTGAACGGCCGCGGCCCGAAGGCGAGCATCCGCGCCGGGATGTCACGGACGATCGGCGTGCCGAGGAGGACGCGCACCGGCAAAGGCGGCACGAACTGCTTCGTGTGCCGCAGCGTCTCGCCGACGACGCGGCTCTGGACGACTCCCTGGACCCGCTGGATCAGGCGCACGATCGGCTCGCGCCGCCGCTGCACCTCGGCGAGATCGGCGTCCTCGATGGCGCGGCCTTCGCGCAGCTTCTCCGAGAGCACGTTCGCGGCCTCCACGGCGTCGCCGATCGCGTAGTTGATCCCCACACCGCCGACCGGCGACATGGCGTGCGCCGCGTCGCCGATGAAGAGCAACCCCGGCTTGTGCCAGAGCGGCAGACGGTCGGCCCTCACCGAGAGCATGTGGGTCTTCTTCCAGTCGTCGAGCGTGCCCACGCGGTCCGCGAGCCACGGCGCGATCCTCGCGATGTTCTCCTGCAGCCGGCCGATCCCGGCTTCCCGAAGCTGCTGGTAGCCGCCTTTCGGGATCACGTAGCCCGTCTGCCACTCGGTTTCTCGCTCCAGCACGACCATGAACCGGCCTTCGCAGCTGTAGAGCGCCCCCTCGTCGGAGACATCGCCCGGTTTCTTCGGCAAGCGCAGCCAGATCACGTCGATCTCGGGAGACTGCGGCTCCGGCTCGAATCCCACCAGCTTGCTCATCCGGCTGCCGCGCCCGTCGGCCGCCACGGTGAGCGCGGCACGGACCTCGTGGACGGTGCCGTGCCCGTCCTCGTAGCGCACGCCCTTCACGACCCGGTCTTCCTCGATCAGCCCGGAGACCCGGGCCCGGAACGTGAGCGAGAAGTGCGCGTACCGGCGCGCACGCTCGTGGAGGAACTCCAGGAAGCGCGCCTGCGGCGCGATCAGGATGTAGGGGAAGCGCGTCTTCAGCCGGTGGAGCTGCACGAGGTTCCAGGTGCGCTGCGGCGTGACGAATCGCAGGCCCCGCAGCGTCCCGTGGCCGAGCTTGTGAAGGTCGTCGGCGAGGCCGATGCGGTCGAGCGTCTCCAGCGTCGAGGGATGGATCGTGTCGCCGCGGAAGTCGCGCTCGAAGTCGGAGTGCATCTCGAGCAGGCGGGCGCGCACGCCACGGCGGGCCAGGAGCAGCCCGAGGACCATGCCCGCGGGTCCGCCGCCGACGATGACGCAATCTGTGGACTCGCCCGTCTCGGTCGGCGTCGTCACCCGCCTCGGATCACGTAGTGCTGGGCGTCGGTCATCGATCCCTCCGGCCGCCCCGTGAGCGTAGTGCGCAGGGAGTCTAGCCCATCGGGGACGCGCATCGCGACCGGTGTACCATTCGCCGGCCAGCGTCCCGCCCGATCCTAGGAGGTAGAGCATGAAGCGGCCGGCTCCGGCCGACCTCGTGCGCGCCCGCGGCCGGACGATCCCGGACGTCCTCGCCCCCGGGCTCGAGGTCGTCTTTTGCGGGATCAACCCGAGCCTCTACTCCGCCGCCGTGGGCCACCACTTCGCCCGCCCGGGCAACCGTTTCTGGGTCACTCTCCACCGGGCGGGATTCACGGATCGCATGATGTCGCCGTTCGAGGATCGCGGCCTGCTCGCTCTCGGCTACGGCGTGACGAACCTCGTCGCGAGCGCGACCGCGCGCGCGGACGAGATCCCCGACGAGGAGATGCGCCGCGCCGGTCGGAAGCTCCGCCTGAGGCTGCGGCGCTACGAGCCGCGGTATCTCGCGGTCCTGGGCATCGGGGCGTTCCGGGCGGCGTTCGGACGGCGCAAGGCCGTCTTCGGGCTGCAGCCCGAGCCGCTCGGAGCGACCCGGCTCTGGGTCCTGCCCAACCCGAGCGGTCTCAACGCGAGCTTCCAGATCCCGGACCTCGTGCGCGCGTACCGCGAGCTGCGGAGGGCGCTCGAGCGCTGAAGTCCAGACTCGTCGCGGGTCCGCCAGAGGACGGACGGCGGCGGCTGGCGCGTGGTACCTTCGGACGAGCGATGGCCGCCCAGGAGTCCCGCCGCGTCGTCATCGCTGCGCTCATCGGGAACGCGCTGGTCGCGGCCACGAAGTTCGCAGCCGCCCTCTTCACCGGCAGCTCCGCCATGCTGAGCGAAGCGGTCCACACGGTGGCCGACACCGGGAACGAGGTGCTGCTCCTCTACGGGCTGCGGCGAGCCGCCCGCCCCCCGGACGCGGACCACCCGTTCGGCCACGGGCGCGAGCTCTACTTCTGGAGCTTCGTGGTGGCCTTGCTCGTGTTCGCGCTCGGAGCCGGGGTCTCGATATACGAAGGCGTCAACCACATCCTGCATCCGGTGCCGATCAGGAGCCCGCTCGTCAACTACGTGGTCCTCGCCCTGGCTCTCGTGTTCGAGAGCGGGTCGTGGTCGGTGGCCTTCAAGGCGTTCCGCGCGGCCAAGCGCGAGGCCGGCTATCTCCAGGCGGTGCGCGAGAGCAAGGACCCGGCCACGTTCCTGGTCCTCGCGGAGGACTCGGGCGCCATCCTCGGGCTGCTCATCGCGTTCGCGGGAACTCTCGCCGCGGAGCTTCTCGAGAGCCCCTTGCTCGACGGGGTGGCGTCGGTCGCCATCGGCGTCCTCCTCGCCCTCATCGCGCTCGTCCTCGCGCGCGAGACGAAGAGCCTGCTCGTCGGCGAGCCGGCGCGGTCCGAGCTCGTCTCGTCGATCTGCAAGGTGGCGCGCGAGCACTCCGGGGTCGAGCAGTCGAACGGCCTCTTCACCGTCCACCTGGGACCGCGGCAGGTGGTGGCGGCTCTCAGCATCAAGTTCCAGGACGCGCTCCGGACGCCCGAGGTCGAGTCGATCATCGCGGACCTCGAGGAGAAGGTGCGCAAGCTCCACCCCGAGGTGGTCTCTTTGCTGGTCAAGCCGCAGAAGTCGGACCACGCGGACTTCCAGCTCGCCCCGGCGGAGGACGAGAGGTGATCCGATCGGTCTCGCGACCGATGAGGAGCGCCTGACCCCGGGGAACGCCCGGAGGGCTCACGCAGCCGGGAAAAGCGGATCGGGAGTCCGTCTACTGCCTTCGGAAGGCCACGCGCGAGCGGCGGCCAGGAGGGTCATTGCGAAACGGGCGGAGGCCTGCGGTTCGGCGGCAGATGGCGGCTCTCGCCACGAAAGGCAACACGGTGCCGTTCCTGCTCGTGGGCGGGGGCTACGGCAATGCGGTGGGGATCGGGAACTTCGCCGCGAAGGAGAACGTGAACCGTGGCTACTGCAGGCGGGCGCCGGCGTCAAGCTCTTCGTCGGGCGCCACGCGGCCCTGCGGGCCGAGTACCGGTTCACGCACTACCACGGCAGCGGGCCCGGCTCTTGCGAAGCCTGCCCGCACCCGCCGCCGGCCGTCGTCGAGCTCAGCGCCTGGGACAACAGCGTCCTCGTCGGCATCTCGCTCTGGCCTTGAGACGCGCTCGACAGCGCTCAGGCACCTCATTCAGCCTCATTAGGCTACATCCGTCCAGGAAGAGGCGACTCTTGCAGGACGTAGATGACCCAGGGAGCGATCCGCGTCTCGTTGACCCAGCGATACGGCTCGTCGCCCGTCGCGAGCGGCTTGTGAGTGGCCACCACCTCGAGCCCAGCGTCACGATAGACGTCCGCGTACGAC
>JBKPBQ010000330.1:0-6782 GCA_046726955.1 Acidobacteriota bacterium | reverse complement strand
ACGTAGTCACCGAGGACACCCGGCGAGTCGCGGTCGATCCAGGGATGGCGGAACTTCACGCCCTCGAACGCCGCTCCCTTCGCTTCGCCGAGCGGCGGCTCGAGGGAAACACCCCACCGCCTGGCTGCGCTCTCGGCGAGGGCCTTGGCCACGACCACCACGTCATTCGTCCCGCTGATCGGATAGAGCCCGTAGTCGGCCTCGGGATGGAAGGCCAGGGCGAGGTTCGCGGGCATCGTCCAGGGCGTCGTCGTCCAGATGACGGCCGCGAGGTTCTTGCCCTTCAAGCCAGGATACCTGGCCTCCAGCTTCTCCCGCTCGCCTTCGGCGAGCGGGAACCGGACGTCGATCGAGGGGCTGACGTGGTTCTCGTCGTACTCGACCTCGGCCTCCGCGAGCGCCGTGCGGTCGGAGATGCACCAGTAGACCGATTTCTTCGCCTTGTAGACGAGGTTCTTCTCCACGAACCCCGCGAGCTGCCGGACGATCGTGGCCTGGTAGGAAGGCGCCATCGTGAGGTAGGGGGCGTCCCACTCGCCTTCGACGCCCAGCCGCTCGAACTCCTCGCGCTGCACCTTGACGAACTTCTCGGCGTGGGCGCGGCAGGCCCGGCGGAACGCGGCGGCCGACATCTCCTTCTTCTTCGGGCCGAGGCTCCGGTCCACCTGCAGCTCGATGGGCAGGCCGTGGCAGTCCCACCCCGGCACGTACGGCGAGTCGTGGCCGGCCATCGACCGGCTGCGCACCACCACGTCCTTCAGGATCTTGTTGAGCGCCGTGCCCAGGTGGATGTGGCCGTTGGCGTACGGCGGCCCGTCGTGCAGCACGAACGTCGGGCATCCCTCGCGCGCCTTGCGCACCCGGGCGTAGTGCCCCTCCGCCTTCCACTTCGCGAGCCGCTGCGGCTCCGCCTGCGGAAGGTTCGCCTTCATGGGGAAACCGGTCTTGGGGAGGTTCAGGGTGGAGCGTAGATCCATGATCGTGGGCATCGGTAGAAACCGCGTCAGCTCGCCAAAACCACTAAGGTACACGGCCGCGACGAGAGCGTCAAATTCAGGCTCTTCTGCGATTTCGGGCTTCCCCTCGGCACGCGACGAGACCTAAGATAAGGAGGAACGTGCGTGTGTTAAGGAGCTCGAAACGGATGAGCCTCTCTCGCAGGTCCCTCCGGCTGGCGCTGTGCGTGCTGGCCGTCCTGCCCCTCGCCGGCTGCAGCAACGGAGGCGAGTGCGATACGTGCGCCACGAACAGCGACTGCAAGTCGGGCCTCGTCTGCTCACGGTTCGACGACGGCAGCATGCGCTGCGGGTCCGGCACGGGCACCACGCAGTGCCGCGTGAGGTAGCCGGCCTCAGTCCTGGGGAACGGGATCGGGGGCCGAGGGCGTGACCGCAGCCGAGCCGGAGCGTCCCCAGGCGAGCACGAGGACGTACGCGAGCCCGACGCCGATGAGTCCCGCGAGGACGGTGTAGATCGGCCAGGCCACGAGCTGCGGCAGCAGCGCCACGTCCAGGATCTGCTCGGCGCTTCCCGACGCGAACGAGAGCGTGCGGCCGTTCAGCGGGTTCACCACGAGGGTGAGCGGCGAGACGTCGTAGTGCGAGCCCAGCTTGAAGCGCGTGGCCACCACCATGAAGGCGGCCACCGCGCCCCGGGCCAGGAACGCGTAGGCGACGAGCGTGCCCAGGAGCGCCGCGAAGCTGCGCTTCTCCGCGCGGAAGCAGAGGGCGAAGTAGGCGCCGACGACCGGCGCCATCCAGGTGATGCCCACCAGGTGCGTCCAGCTCGCGGGCGCGGCCGCCTTCTCCAGGAGGAAGCGTACGGCGGTCACGAGCAGGCTGAGCGCTACGGCGACGGCGAGCGGATGGCGGCGGAGCCGCTGGGCCGCCTCGTCGCCGAGGGCCATCCCCGCGAAGCCGAGCAAGAGGAGGCTGCCGGTCACCACGTAGTAGGGCAGGCCCGCCGACGCGGCCGTGTTCTCGAGCACGTAGGGCCGGCCCATGAGGAAGACCGCGACCGTCGGCGACTCGCGGAACCCCTCGGTGCTCATGGCGAAGACGAGGCTCAGCACCGCGCCCGCGCTGCAGGCCAGCGCGAGGCGACGCCGCCACTGGCCGGGCAGATGGGGCCAGGCGAGCAGGAAGGCCGCGATAGCCCATGCGCTCGACAGGGCGACGGCTTGTGAAAGCATGTGAACTCCCAAGCCTATCATGGAGAATGGGGCGGATGACCCCTCTTCGCGAGGGCGCCGCCGCTCCGTCTCCCGCGTCCGCCGCCGCGGAGGCGACGCGCGGGAGCGCCATCAAGCTCGGCACCGAGGTCGTGGCCCGTCTCGTGGGCCTCGCCACCACCCTCCTCCTTGCCCGCCGGCTGGGCGCCGCGGACTTCGGCCTCTTCGGCTTCCTGTCCGTGATCGCGGTCGTCCTCGCCGAGGCCGCTGACCTCGGGCTGCAGGGCACGGCGTCCCGCGCGCTCGTGGCGGGAACGATCTCGCTCCGAGGCTTGACGCGGGCGAAGCTGCTCATAAGCGCCGGCGTCGCCGCCGCGGCGGTGCTGGCCCTCCCGCTCGCCCCCGTGCTCGGGCCGCTCGTCCTGTTCTTCGTGCTGGCGGGATGGAGTGAATTTCTGGGCGTCGCATTGCGGGCCCGGGGCGACCGGGTACACGAATCCGCCGTCATCTTCTGCCTGCGGCTGGTCGGCCTGCTGCTCGTTGGAGGTGCCCTCTATCGGGGAGCGGGTCTCGTGGGTGTCGCCTGGGCGCACGCGCTCTCGCCGATCCCCGCGATCCTGCTCGCGATGGCGTTCCTCGGCGGCACGCGCGCGCCCGTGGCCGCGGCCGACCCGCCCGTCCGCGCGATCCTCCGCGAGTCGGCCCCCCTCGCCGTGAACGGTGGACTCGCCCTCCTGAGCCTGCGCGTGGAGTTCCTCGTGCTCTCCTTTCTGCGCGCGGGCCGCGAGACGGGCCTCTTTCTCGCCGGCCTGCGCGTCGTGGAGTTCCTGAACCTCGTGCCGAGCGCGGTGGCCGCGGGAGCGATGCCCGCCTTGACGCGTGAGGCGCTCCGCGGCGAAGGACCTGTGCGCCAGCGGACCGCGGCGACGCTCGCCTTCCTCGCCGTCCCCGCCGCGCTGGGGCTCGCGCTCGTGGCCCCGGGCCTGCTCGGCCTGCTCTTCGGCAGCGAGTACGAGGCGGCGACGCCGTCGCTGCGCATCCTCGCCCTCGCTCTCGTGCCGCTCTTCCTCAACGGTCTCGTGGTGGGAGCACTCATCGCCGCCGGCCAGGCGGACCGGCTGCCGCGCCTCACCGCGCTCCGCGTCGCCGCGGCGACACTCCTCGCGTTTGCGCTCGTCCCGGCCATCGGAGCGCCGGGGGCGGCGGTCGGATTCTTCGCCTCGGAGCTGCTGCTCCTCTACCTGGGCATCCGGGCCTGCCGCGTCGTGAGGTTCCCGATCGCGGTCCGGGGCGCCGTGCTGCGCGCGCTCGTGGCCTCGCTGCCCATGGCCCTCGCCGTCTTCTTCGTCCCCGCGTTCTTCCTGGCCGTGGGAGTGGGCCTCGTCGCCTACGCGGCGACGCTCGTCCTCCTGGCGCGGCTTCGTCCGAGCTTCGTCCGCGACCTCGTGGACGTCCGGTATCCTTGAGGGTGATGCGGGACGAGTTCCTGGAAGCCTCCGGGGCGCACTCCGAGGAATGGGTGGGCTGGTGCTGCTCGTCCTGCGGCGCTCCCCTCGTGCCGCGCGGGCGCGGCCTCCTCTGCCGCGCGGAAGAGCGCTGGTTCGCGACGCGCGACGGAGTGCACCGGCTGCTTCCCGAGGAGCGGAGCCAGGTCCTCGGCGCCTATCGCGAGATCGCGCGCCGCGTGGCGCGCTCTCCCGCCCGCCGTCCCCGCGAGGCGCAGGAGCAGCGGCGCTCGATCGAGGACGTGATGGGCCAAGCTCGAGAGGCACTGGGGCCGGGGCCTTGGTACGTCCTCGCCGCGGGTGTCGATGCCGAGACCGCAAGGCTCCTGGCCGGACACCGCGTCGTGGCCATCTCTTCTCGCGCCGGTCATGACGGCCCTCTCCTCGGACAGGCACGCGCCGAGGCCGAGCTCGACGCCCTCCCCCTGGAGCCGGGTCGCGTGGACCTCGTCGTCGCCCAGGGATCGCTCCACGAAGGAGCGTCCCTGCCGCGGACGCTCGTCGAGCTGCGGCGGGTCGTCCGCCGGGGAGGCATGCTCGTCGCGCTCGATTCGCCGGTCTTCAGGCGCCGGCGAGACGCGGAGGCGCACGTCGTCCAGGCGATGAAGGAGGAGCGCGCTCTCGTGGGGATGGCGGTGCCGCGCGAGGTGAGGCCGGGCTACCTGCTGCACGCCGAGCTCGCGGCGCAGTTCCGGACTGCCGGGTGGTCGGTGCAGGTCCTCGGGTGGCCCGGCGCCGCGCGCGCCATCGCCGAGGACCTGCTGAAGCTCCTCCGTGGCTCGCGTCCTTCTCCCCGCTACCCGGTGCTTCTCGCCAGGCGTGATGGATAGCCGCCCGCCTGCGGGCGAGGCAAACCCGGTGGCGCGCTTCCACGAGCACGTGCTGCAAGAGCGTCGGGGAGAGCTGTTTCCGCCCGGCGCGAGTGTTCTCGACGTGGGGAGCGACGCCCGCGACGGACGATGGGACGCCGGCTTCGCCTCGTGCGAGGCGGCCGCGCGGCTCGGTCCGGCAGAAGTGGGACGGCGTCTCGTCGCGGCGCTGCCCGCGGGCGCGCCCGTCCTCGTCGCGTTTCCGGGTGCTCGTCCGCTGCCCGCGCTGCTCGAGCGCGTCCTTCGCGGCACAGGAGACGACGGCGAGAGCGACGGCGGCCGCCTCGGACCACGGGACCTCCGCCGCGCGCTGGGTGAGGGGCTCGTGTGGCGCCGTGGCTTTGCCCTCGGCGTGCTGCTTCCGGGCCGGCGGCAGTGGGCCTGGACGCTCGAGCACCCGCAGGCTTTCGGCGGGCTAGCCGCTCTCGAGAAGCTCGTTCGGGCCTGGCCGGGGCTCCGGTCGCTCGGCGAGATCACCGTCCTCGAAGGCGTGCGGCGGTGACGGGATGAGGATCGCCGGGCCCATCGTCCTCTACCAACCACGGGACGAGGGCCGCTTCCTGCCTCTCGGCCTCCTCCACGTCGGGTCGGCGCTCGTCGGCCAGCCCGTGACCCTGGTCGACGGCCGTATCGACCTCGCTCCGGAGGCGCGCGTGGCCGAGCTCGCCCGCGAGGCGCTCTGCGTGGGCATCACCGTGCGCACGGGCGCCCCGGTCCTGGATGCGCTGCGCGTGACGCGGGGCGTGCGCGCCGCCCGGCCCGGCCTGCCCGTGATCTGGGGAGGGCCGCATCCGACGTACCGCACGGAGGAGTGCCTCGCTCCGGACGCGGCCGACTTCGCGGTCGTGGACTGGGGCGAGCGCACGCTGGTCGAGATCGTGGCCGCGCTGCGCGACCGCGAGCCGGTCGAGGGGCTGGCGGGTGTCGCCCGCGGACGCGAGGGCGCTCTCGTGGAGAGCCGCCCCCGCGAGCGCGAGGACGTCTCGGGCTTCCCGCCGGTCGACTACTCGCTCCTCGACCTCGAGGTCTACTTCCGCTGGATGGACGCGCGCCGCCTCGACTACTGCTCGAGCCGCGGGCGCGCGGGCGCGGAACCGGCCGGCTGGACCGGACTCGGCGCGGAGCGCGTCGTGTCCGAGGTCGTGACCCTCGCGCGCCGGCACCGGCTGTCGGAGGTCGCGTTCCGCGACGAGGACTTCTTCGGCGATCCCCGGCGCGCGGAGGCGATCGGCCGCGGGCTCCTGGAGAAGAGCGTGCACGTCGCGTGGTGGGGCGCCGGGCAGGCCGCCACGATGCGCCGCCAGCCTCCCGAGCTGCTGCGGGCGCTCGCCGGAAGCGGCTGTCGCCAGGTGCGCGTGGCCGCGCCCGCCGACGTCGCGCTCGACACGGAGCCCGGGGCCGCGCTCGTCGAGACGGCGGAGAAGCTCCACCGCGCGGGGATCGGCGGCCGCTTCTCCTTCACGGTGGGCGCGCCGGGCGCCCCGCCGACCGCGCTCGCCGCCGTGCACCGCACCGCTCGGGCCATCCGGCGCGTGGACCCGCGGTTCGAGACGCCGATCCGGCTCTACTCGCCCTATCCGGGGCCAGGTCCCGCGCCCGCCGGTCTTGCCCTGCCGACGCGGCTGGCGGACTGGGCGGAGGCGGGACTCGACGACGGCGCGTTCGTCGCTCCCGCGCTCGCGGCGCGGGCCCACCGCTACGACTTCTACCTGTCCGAGGCCAATCGGCCACCGGGCCGCCGGCTCGGGCAGCGCCTCCTGCGCCGGCTCGCGAAGATCCGCGTGGGCCTGGGACTCTACGCCTTCGACGTGGAGCGCCGGCTGGTCGAGGGCCTCGCCGGACTGCGCGGGCGCGACCGTCGCGCCGCGTTCGAGGACTGAGCCGTTGGCGCTGCTGCTTCGCGGCGCCCGCGTGGCCGGGCAATCGGAGCTGCGCGATCTCTTGCTCGACCAGGGACGCGTGACGGCCGCTTCCGGCGGATCGACGGCATCTCCGGCGGCGATCGACCTCGAAGGGCGAGTACTCCTTCCCGGCATCGTCAACGCGCACGACGTCCTCGATCTCGCCATCCTTCCGCCGCTCGGCACCCCGCCCTATCGCAACGTCTACGAGTGGACGGCGGCGATCGAGGGCGCAGGCAGCGACGTGCGCAAGGCACTCGCCATCCCTCTGCCCGATCGGCTGTTCCTCGGCGGGATGCGCAACCTCCTCGCGGGGGCGACGGCCGCCGTCCATCAC
>JBKPBQ010000329.1:0-5192 GCA_046726955.1 Acidobacteriota bacterium | reverse complement strand
GTAGAGCACGCTCTCTCGCACGTCGACCGTCATTAGCCCCGGGTCGAAGTCCCTCGGAAACTGCAGCCGGTTGACCTTTCCGAGCTGCCCGTCGGGTCCGAGCGCCGCCGAGACGTAGCTGTTCTCTTCGTGCTCTGGTCCCGCCGGCCCGTAGACCATGTTCCAGACGCCGTGGACGCGGCTCGCGCCCGCCTTGAGCCACACCCATGTCTCTCGGCACGTGTCTCCACCCGTGCCCTGCACGCAATATTGCAAGGGCCTTTCGAGAACCTCCGTTTCCGATCGCTTGACCAGCGTTCCGTCCCGCGGATCGGGCGCGTAGCTGACGATCGTCGAGGCGTAGTACCCCGACGCGAGGAACTCGCGACCCGCCATGACGAATCGGCCCTGGGGCTCACCGGAGAGCGTGACGAGGTCGTTGTCCACTCGCTGCGTCACCGGAGGCAGGAGACGCCCCGTCGAATCGATCCGGTACGTCATCACCCAGGGGTGCTGCAGGACGTGGAGATAACCGCCGCTCGTCGCCGGCGTCGGGCTGGAGCTCGGCGCGCTCGTGGGCGGCATCGGCGTCGGTGCGGGGCCGCCGCCGCCCGTTGGCGGCATAGCACCGCCACAGCCGGCGATCAGCGCGCAAAAAGCGACGGACGATGCCGGACTGAGCGCCGTCCCGGGACGCGCGACACTCCAGGCCCGAATGTTCCGCACTGACGCGTGCGCAAACCTACAGTGCGGCCTGGTCCGACGTCAATGAGCGTCTCGTCCTACGTGATCGGCGAGCGGACGTCGAGCCGGCTGAACAGCCGGTAGATGCTCACCGCCACCGGCCGGCCGCGGTACTGCACGGGCTCGAAGCGCTGCTGCCGCAGCGCGTCGAGCACCGGGCGCGCCTGCTCCTGGTCGGCCTGGATGAGCGTGACCATGGAGACGCTGCCGTCGCGCGCGACCACGGTCTCGAGGAAGAGCGTGCCCTCGCCCCCGGTGTCGCCGAGCATGTCGGCGGACGAGTACCCGGAGCGCGCGCGGGGAACGGCCACTCCCGCGAAAGGCAGCGCCGGGTTCGCCTCGGTTCCCCAGGCCGGCTGGTGGACGTCGGGCCACGCCTCGTCCGAGGCGGCGACGCTGCGGCCGGCGCGACGCGGGCGGTCGAGCGCGAGGGCGCTCGTGAGCACCACCGCAAGGATCAGGCTCGAGGTGACGAGGCTCGGGAGGATCAGCGGCCGCGTGGCGAGCTTGCTGCGGAACAGCGTCGCGAGGCCGGGGCCTCGGTTCTCCACCTCGAGGCGGTCGAAGACGCGGGAGGCGATGGGATCGCGCGGCTCCAGCCGCGGCAGGTCGGCGAGGCCGTCGAGCGCCGCGCGCAGCGACAGCAGCCGCTCCCCGCAGCCGGTGCACGCGCGCAGGTGCGAGGAAACGTCCTGCGACTGCGCGGCAGGCAGCTCCCCGTCCACGAACGCCGACAGACGTCGACGCACCAGGAAACAGATCATCGCTTGGCCTCCGCCCCCGCCTCGAACCGCTCGCGCAGGGCCTCGCGCGCCCTCGCAAGCCGGCTCTTCACCGTCCCTTCCGGCAGCTGCAGCGTGGCCGCGATCGCCTCGCACGACAGGCCCTCCACCTCGCGCAGCAGCAGGATCGCGCGGTGGTCGAAGGACAACTTGAGCAGCGCCGCCTGCATGCGCTCGGCGCGCTCCCGACGGCACACCTCGTCGTAGGGACCCGGCTGCGGCCGCGACTCGGAAAGGCTCGCTTCCTCCCGCGGCGTCAGCTCGGTGAGAGGCCGGCCCAGGCCCTTGCCGCGCCGACTCCAGAAGCGGCGGCGGTTGTGACACTGGTTGACGACGATCCTGTAGATCCAGGTCTTGAGCGTGCTCCGGGCCTCGAAGCGCGCGAGCGTCCGGTAGACCTGCAGGAAGACGTCCTGGGATACGTCTTTCGCTTCCTCGGCGTCGCCGAGCAGGCGGGTGGCCAGGTTGAAAACCATGCCCTCGTGGAGAGCGACGAGGCGGGCAAAAGCGATGGGGTCTCCGGCCCTGCATTGCTCGACGAGGCCCCTTTCCGCAGTCCCCGAGAGAGGTTGGGCGTCGACGACACCGAGCGAGACCTCCCCCGTGGCCATCGCGAAGCCCGTCCTCCCCGACTTGGACACCGTGCTCGGTCTCCTGGTTCCATCCTACGCCTCGGCCTCGGGGCCCGGTCAAGAACTAACGGGCTGGATCCCACGACGGGCGACCAGGGTGGCCGCAGTGCCCAGCCCGCCGACCACCGCCGACACCACGACGCTCGCGGCGGACAGCCAGTCCGCGAACCTCCGGGGCGAGAGGATGGCGAAGAGCGCCGGGACGAGCTCGAACCCGCGTCCCGCGCGCAGCCCCGCCACGCCGCCCAGGGCCGCGAGGAGGACGAGCACGGACACGGCGGCGAGAACCGCGCCGAGGAGTCCTGCCCGCACGACCTCCCCGCGGCGGAGCGGCGTCCCCCACTTCGGAGCCTCGACGGAGAACGTGGGCTCGCGCATGCTCCAGGGAACGAACCGGGCGAGCATCACCATTCCGGGAATTCCGGTGAACACCGTGAAGACGAAGAAGTCTCGCCAGCCGATCGTGGCCGCGAGCAGTCCGGCGACCGGACCGGCGAGCACGCGCGAGATCGTGAAGAGGCTGGAGAGGAGAGCGTACTGCGTCGCCGAGAACCGCTTCTGCGTGAGCCGCAGCAGGAGAACGCCGAACGCCCCCGATCCGAGGCCGCTGGAGCCGAGCTCGAACGCCTGCGCGGCGTACATGAGCGGGCGGTTCGGGCCGACCTGCGCCACGGCGGCATAGCCGAGGTTGGAGACGAGCTGCAGCAATCCGAAGACCCAGAGCGCGCGCCCGAGCCCCATCGTCTGCGTGAGGAGCCCGCCCACGAACGTGCCGACGATCGCCGCGACCTGTCCGATCGTCGTGCGCGCGATGCCGACGTCGACTGCTCCGAACCCCGTCTGCACGAGGAAGGGACCGGTCAGCGCCTGCGTGAGGTTGTCGCTCAGCTTGTACAGCACGACGAACGCGAGGATCTCGAGCGAGCGGTGCTGGGCGAGGAAGCCGACGAACGGCCCCCACACCGCCTCCTTGAGCGTCTTCGGCGGCTCGGGCAGGCCCTCAGGCTCGGGGGCCTTCACGGTGACGAACATGAACGGGATGTACAAGAGCGCGAGGAGCAGGTTGACGAGCTTCCACGACGTGTAGGCGGCGAGCGTGATCACCGCGCCGCCCGAGAAGAGCATGGCCGCGCGGTAGAGAGCGACGCGCGCGCCCACGGCGGCCCCGTGCTCCTCCGGACGCAGCACCTCGACGGCGTAGCCGTCGTACGCGATGTCGTGCGTGGCCGACGCGAAGGCGATCGCGAGCGAGAGCGCGCCGATCACCCACACCGCCTCCGGGTGGTCGGAGACGCCGGACAGCCACAGGCCGAGCACGACGAGGGCGATCTGGCTGAGGAGGATCCAGCCGCGCTTGCGTCCCAGGAAGGGCGGCGGGTAGCGGTCCATCGACGGAGACCACAGCAGCTTGAAGGTCCAGGGCGCCTGCGCGAGCGTGAAGAGGCCGATGACCTTGATGTCGACGTTCGCCTGGGCCATCCAGGTGGGGATGGCGATCCAGACGAGCCCCAGGGGAAGCCCGGACGAGAAGGAGAGAAGGGCGACGGACAGCAGCCGCCAGCTGCGAACGACGGCGAGGGCCCGATCCCACGTGCCGACCGGCTCCGGCTCCGCCGCGCGCGTGGCTTGCTCGCTCAAACGGGCGCGTAGGATAGCACCGCCACCGCAGCGGTTATACTCGATTCCTTCACGTCAAGACCGCATGTCACGCGCGGCGGGCATACCGCTCCTCTCCGGCTCGATCGTGCTCGGGCTCCTGCTCGGCACGCCACCCGCCTTCGCGGGCGAGCCCGTCTCGCTCTTCGGGGGACGGCTCTCCCTGGGCGGCGAGGCGAGCGGCGCCTACGGCACGCGCGATCGTGGCTACTTCAACAACACCGACTACGGCACGAACAACCTCCGGCTCTTCCGCCTCGATCTCGCGGCCGAGCTCCGCCTGGGCGCGCACTTCGGCGCGGCCGCGGACGTGCGCACCGACAACCTCGAAAAGCCGCGCGCCTACGCGCTCTACCTCCGCCTGCGCCCCTGGGCCGACCGCCCGTTCGACATCCAGGCGGGACAGATCCCGACGGTCTTCGGAGCCTTTCCCCGCCGCCGCTACCTGATGGACAACCCGCTCATCGGGACGCCCCTCGCCTACCAGTACCTCACGTCGATGCGGCCCGACTACGTGCCGCGGAACGCGAACGAGCTCGCGGCCCGGCGCGGGCTCGGCTGGCTCGTGCCGTATGAGGATGCCGACACTCCACTCGCGGCTGGCATGCCCCTGGTGAACGCCGAACGCTGGGACACCGGCGTGCAGATCCGGTGGGGACAGGATCCCGTGCAGCTCGCGGTCTCCCTGACGCAGGGCACGCTCTCCAACCCTCACTTCCACGACAACAACGACGGCAAGCAGGTCTCGGGCCGCGTGGGGTGGAAACCCACGACCAGTCTCGTGGTGGGGGCCTCGGGCGCGGTCGGACCCTACCTGGATCACTCTGTGACCGACGCGCTGCCCCCGCACCAGGCGGGCCGCTACGATCAGAAGGCGCTCGGGCTCGACGTCGAGTGGTCCTACGGCTACTGGATCGTGCGTGGAGAGGCGGTCTGGAACGCCTGGGAGGTGCCTGTCCTCGGGGAGCCCGCGATCGACAGCCCCCTCCAGTCGCTCGGCCTGATGCTGGAGGCCCGCTACAAGATCTTCCCTGGCCTCTACGTCGCCGCACGCCTCGACCGGCTGACGTTCAGCTCGATCCACACGTCGCGGGCATCGCTCCCGTGGGACGCACCGGTCACCCGGGTGGAAGCGGGCTTCGGCTACTCGATCCACCGCTACGTGCTCGCGAAGGCGGTCTATCAGTACAACCATCGCGACGGCGGCTTCACGCGCCACGAGGCGAACCTCGTGGCCGGCCAGATCCTCGTGTGGTTCTGATCGCCATGCGCGCGCTCGGCGTCGCCGCCCTCGCCGCTCTCGTGCTCGGCGCCGGCGCTTCCGGACAGGACGCCGCGCGTCCCGAGGGACGGCTGGGGACGATCCGCGGCCGGGTGGACGTGCGCCGCGAGCTCGCGC
>JBKPBQ010000328.1:0-12545 GCA_046726955.1 Acidobacteriota bacterium | reverse complement strand
GATCTACTCGACGCGCAGCACCTGCCCGAGCTGCGGATCGGCCCTTCCCGTTCCCGACCCGCGCCTCTTCACGTGGAGCCAGCAGTTCGGCGCCTGCCCGGAGTGCGAGGGCACCGGCTTCGCCGGCTCGAACGGGAACGGAACGCCGAAGGCGTGCGGGGCCTGTCGAGGGACGCGGCTGAAGCCGGAGGCGCTCGCCGTGCGCATCGACGGACGCGATATCGGCGAGGTGGCGGCGCTCACCGTGCGCGCGGCCGGCTCGTGGCTCGCGGCACTGGACGCGAACGGCGCGCTGCCGCCCGAGGTGATGGAGCGGATCGTCCCCGAGCTCACTGGCCGGCTCCGGCTGCTCGACGACCTCGGGCTCGGCTATCTCACGCTCGACCGCGGGACCGACACGCTCTCGACGGGCGAAGCCCAGCGCATCCGAATCGCCGCCCAGCTCGCCTCGAACCTGCGCGGCGTCTGCTACGTCCTCGACGAGCCCACGGTCGGGCTCCACCCGCGCGACGCGGAGGCGCTCTCGCGCGCTCTCTTCGGCTTGCGCGACCGGGGAAACACGGTCGTGGTGGTCGAGCACGACGAGTCGATCATCCGCGCGGCCGACCACGTGATCGACCTCGGCCCGGGCGCCGGCCCGCACGGCGGTCGCGTGGTCGCGACGGGAACGCCCGCCGAAGTCGCGAGGAACAGGGCGTCGGTCACCGGCCATTGGCTCGATGACGGCAGCGAGCGAGCCCCCTGGCCACGCCGCCCTCTCGCCAGCGCCCAGCGCCTGAAGGTCGTGGGCGCACGGCTGCACAACCTCCGGGACCTCACCGTGGACTTTCCCATGGCGCGGCTCGTGTGCGTCACGGGCGCGAGCGGCTCGGGCAAGTCGACGCTCGTCCGCGACGTGCTCTCGCGGGCCGTGCACTCGCGGCTGTCGTCACGGCGCCTCCCGCCGGTGCTCGCCGGCCTGGAGGGAGCGCACCACGTGCTGCGATGCCTCGAGGTGGACGAGTCGCCGATCGGCCGCACGCCGCGCTCGGTCCCCGCAACCTACGTCGGCGTCATGGACGCGATCCGCGAGCTCTTCGCGGCGACGCCGGACGCCCGGGCGCGCGGCTATCGCGCGGGCCGCTTCTCGTTCAACGTCCGGGGCGGCCGCTGCGAGCGCTGCGAAGGCCAGGGCCGCCTGCGCGTGACGATGTCGCTCCTGCCGGAGGTCTACGTCCCCTGCGAAGCGTGCGGCGGCCGGCGCTACAACGCGGACACGCTCGCGGTGACGTTCAAGGGCCGGTCGATCGCCGAGGTGCTGTCGATGACGGTGGACGAGGCGCGCGAGCTCTTCTCGGCGGTGCACGTGGTGGCGCGGCCGCTGACGTTCCTCTCGGAGATCGGCCTCGGTTACCTGCAGCTCGGCCAGGCCTCGCCGACGCTGTCGGGAGGGGAGGCGCAGCGCATCAAGCTCGCGGCCGAGCTCTGCGCGCCGGGCCAGGGCCCCTCGCTCTACGTCCTCGACGAGCCCACCACCGGGCTCCACATGGCCGACGTCGCACGGCTCGTCGCCGCGCTGCAGAGGCTCGTGGACCGCGGCGACACGGTGGTCGTGATCGAGCACAACCTCGAGGTGATCGCGGCCGCGGACTGCGTGATCGACCTCGGCCCCGAGGGCGGCGAGGCCGGCGGCCGGCTCGTGGCCTGGGGTTCGCCGGAGGAGGTCGCGCGCTCGCGGGAGTCCCGCACCGCGCCATATCTCCGCGCACTGCTGGAGAAGGCTCCCGTCGACCTCGATCGCGTCGCCGAGGTCTGACGACCGGCCGGGACGCAAGCTCCGTGCGGCTGCGTTCCTGCATGCTAGAGTCCGGCGGGGCATGCGTATCCCTCCCGCGTTGCGCTCGTGGGCCGTGGTGGCGTGGCTCGGCAGCCTCGCGGCGGCCATTCCCGCCGGCGTACTCGTCGCGACGAACGCCGTCGACACGCTCTGCAACGACGATTGGGATCTCGTGGCACGACCGCTCGTCGACGCCCGGTCCGGACGTCTCAGCATCGGGGAGCTCCTGGCGCAGCACAACGAGAGCCGGCCGGTCGTTCCCAGGCTTCGCTTCCTTGCCGTCGGAACCGCCGCGCGGGGCGACAACCGCTGGCTGCTCGCCGCGAATCTCGCCCTCGTCCTGCTGGTCTCGCATCTGCTTTTCCGCCTGACCCGTGCGACGGTCACCGACCAGCCCGCCAAGCTGCTGTTCCTGGGTCTGCTGACGAATCTCCTTCTCTTCACGCCGAAGCAGGGAGAGATATGGCTCTGGTGCGGCTACCCGGGTTTCGAGCCAATCGCGTGCCTCTCTGGCACGCTGGCCGTGTTTTGCTCGGGTCTTTCGTCGGCAGCGAGGGTTGCGACGGGGGCGGTCCTCTGCCTGGCCGCGACCTACTCTTACGCCAACGGGCTATTCACGTGGATATTGGCCATTCCGGTAGTCGCAACGACCGCCGGGGTGCGATGGCTCGGGCCGTGGGCGCTCGGCTTCCTGCTGAGCGCCGCCGCCTATTTTCGCGGCTATGCTCAGCCTCCAGGCCTGCCGCTGAGTGGCGTGGAGCCGGTTCGTCTGACCCACTACCTCCTCGCATTCCTCGGAGCCCCCCTGGGAGTCAACCGTGTGGCCGTTGCTACGACGGTCGGGGCGCTCCTTCTACCCGCCTTCGTTTTCGTCTGCTGGTACTGGTTGACTCACGTCCGAGAGGTCGGGCTGCGCCGCCGCCTGGCACCATGGCTTTCGCTCGGCGGCTACGCCGTTGTGAGCGGGCTCGCCGCCGCCGTCGGTCGGTCCAGCTTCGGCGTGCCGCAAGCCCTGTCCAGCCGGTACGTTCCCTTCTCGTTGTATCTGCCCGTGGCGCTGGTCGGTGCAATCCCGATCGTCATCTCGCATCGGTGGGAGCACCGTGCGCCGGGGGTGCGCGCGCGCTGGGCTACCGGCGCACTGCTCGCCCTCGCGCTGATCGGCTGCCTCGTGCTGCATGCGGCTTCGGCCTTCATCGGAGTCGTCGAGCTGCTTCGCGAGGGTCGCATGCTCCGCTACGGCAAGACCTGCCTCCTGTTCATCCTCGTTCATCCCGACGAGCGATGCCTCGTCGACTGGGTGTACCCGAGCGTCCCGGCAACAGTTCAGACGGCGCGCGACCTCGACGAGCTGGGTTACCTTCGGCCAGGGCTCGTCAGGAGCCCAAGACTCCAGGATCTCGGCGGGCCCGGCACGATGTCGGTCGCCGCCGGGGTGTTCGAGAGGTACTTCGCGGCGGGACGGCACTTCGTAGCCCTGGGTTGGGCGGGGCAGCCGGCCCGCGAAGGACCGGCTGATGCCGTCATCCTGGCGCAGCGAGAGACGAATGGCGACTGGACCCCGATCGGGTTCGCCCCCGTTCTCGTGCGTCGTCGTGATGTCGCGGCAACGGCCGGACGGGCCTACCGAGACTCGGGATGGCGCACGGACGTGCTGACGCGCGATCCCCGGAACGCCGCCGTCGAAATCGGCGCCTGGGCCTTTGACGCGGAGACGCGGACGGCACTACCGCTCCGGAACACGTTCACAGCAGAGCCCGACGACTGAAGTGGCGGAAACCAACCGGCCGCGCGCTTGATGTCGGGGACCGGCTCCCATAAGTTTCACCCCTGTGGCGACGAGCGCCGCCTCCGAGGGCCCGACACCGGGAAGAAGCACCGAAGGCGGGCGCGGCCGCCGCTGGCTCTGCCTCGTCCCCGCGGCCCTCCTCCTCCCGTTCCTGAACAAGGCC
Organism: Acidobacteriota bacterium; assembly: GCA_046726955.1. Taxonomy (GTDB): domain Bacteria; phylum Acidobacteriota; class Vicinamibacteria; order Fen-336; family Fen-336; genus CAVPGH01. The sequence continues at coordinate 8,777 of JBKPBQ010000328.1, read as the reverse complement.
TTCAACATCGACGATCCCTTCTTCCTGGAGTACGCGCGGGTCCTGCTGAGCCGGCCGCTCCAGCCGTTCGGGCTGACGTTCTACTTCAACGGCGGGCCGACAGCGGTGCTGTTGCAGCCGCAGCCGCTCGGCTGGTCCTTTCTTCTCGCCGTGGCGCGGGCCCTCTTCGGCGAGTCCGAGCCCTGGCTGCACCTGCTCAACGTGGGATTCGCCCTGCTGGGCCTCGACGCGCTGCGCGAGATCGCCGAGCGGCTGGGCGTCTCGGCGCCGGTCGCGTGCTGGCTCTTCGCGGGCAGCAGCGCGTTCCTCTGTCTCGGCTCGACGATCATGCCCTACCTCGCCTGGTCGGCCCTGAGCCTGGCCGCGCTGGCGCGGATGATCCGCGGCGTGGAGGAGGGGCGGACCTCCGATCTCGTCGCGGCCGGACTCCTGGGAGCGGGCGCCTTTCTTTGCTGCTTCGCCGGCGCGGTCGTCATCGGGCTGCTCGCCGCCTATCCGCTCCTCCGCGGCCGCGTCTCCGGCAAGGCGGCGATCGCGCCCGCGATCGGCGTGGCGGCCATCGTGGCCTGCGATCTCTGGTCCCTGGCCACGGTCGGAGCGCCACACTTCCTCTTCACGCTCTCGCGATGGTCGGTGGATCTCGACCCCGGAGAGGCGCTGACGAAAGGTACGAGCGAGGTCGCGTTCCTCGGCGCCCAGCTCCCAGTCCTGGGCCTGCCGCTCGTGGCGATCGTGCTGGGACGCCGTCGCGGTGCATCGATCGTGATCGCGTCGCTCGTCGTCGCATCGGCACTCTGCCTCGCGATGCCCGAGACGAATCCCCTCGCCCGCAGCCTGCTGTGGGTGTGGCCCGGTCTGGCCGTGCTCGGAGACGGCCTCGTCCTGCTCGCGGCGGGGGCGCGGCTGCCCGCGCGCGAGACGCCGACGCCGGAGGGAGCAAAGCGGGCCCTGCTCGGCCTGTGGCTCCTCGTCGGGACGTTCGCGACGGTTCGCTACGTCAACCGCTCCGCGAAGTACATGCTCCTGCCCCTGCCCGCGGCCCTGCTGCTGACGCTCGACGCGCTGCAGGGGCTGTCGGGAAGCCGCGCGAGGATCGGTCGCTGGGCTCTCGTCGTGTCCCTGCCCTTGAGCCTCGTGCTCGGGGAAGCCGTGGCTTGGAGCGACTATCGCTTCGCGGGCGTCGCCCGCCGCTTCTTCGCGGAGCAATATGCTTCGACCGGGGCCGCGTCCGGCACGGCCTACTTCGACGGCGAGTGGGGGCTGCGCTACTACGCCGAGCGGGCCGGCGTGCCTCAATACCGCTCGCAGGAGCTCCGCCGGGGCGATCGGCTGCTCTACTCGAACCTCCAGGGGAGGCACGTCCTCGAGCCCTGCCCCGGCTTCCCGCTCGACCAGTGCACTCCGGTGCCGTGGCTGCGGCCGATCACGACTTCACGGCCCGGCTACCCGGGCCCGTTCGCCGTCCTCGGCGATTCGGCCGGCTTCTGGAGCGACCACTTCGGTCCGTATTCGTACCGTCTCGTCCGCCAATGGAGCGACGAGATCGTCGTGCAGGAGAAGAGGTAGTCGCCGATCGGCCCGTCGAATCGCGCGTGGATCGGCCGCTGAAGAATAGGCCGGGCGGAATCGATTCCCGCGACTCCGCCCGGCGCGAAATCGCGGCTACGGCAACGTCAGCTGCCAGGCGCTCCGGCCGTGCGTGGCCGCGTAGAGCTTGCGGGCTTCCGGCACGATCGTGAGGCCCGCCACCTCGACCTGCGGAAGGCCGCTGCCGGCAACTTCCCAATCGGCGGAGCCGCTGGGCAGCCTCAGCACACCCCAGTCGTTGGAGACGTAGAGGTCGCCGTTCGAATCGTGGGCGATCCCCGTAGCCGGGAAGTCCGGGAACATCTGCGCTCCCGACCCGTCGAGGCTCGTCCACGTCGCGCTCGGACCCGCGGGGTTGTACGTGACCGAGAACACGTGCCCCGGCGTCGCGGGCGTGAGGACGCTGTAGCTCGAGTAGGAGATCCAGGCGTGGTTCGGGTTCGTGGGATCGACGGAGATGCCGCTGACGAAGCGACCGGGACTGTTCGCGGCGAGAGAGTCGATCCGGACGTACGTGACGTTCGTGCTCGTGATGTCGTCCGTGTTCTTCGAGATGAAGACGCGGCCGGCCGTCGTCGCCGCCCACAGGGTTCCGGTATCGGCGGAGGTCCGCGCGAGCGCCGCGACGTTGCCGCCCGCGCGCGAGGTCCCGCGGTAGTCCGCCGAGTTGGAGGCGGTCAGGCTCGTCTTCCCCGCCGGCCCGATCGCCACGAAATCGCCACAGCCCTCCTGGTCGCCGTGGGTCGTGAACTCGGGGCAATTGGCTTCGAGAGTGGCCTGGTCGCCCCCCCAGTCCTGCGTCCGCCAGACGCTCAGCGAGCCCTGGAAGATCGTGCCCGCGCTGGCGGGACTCGGGTCGGCGATGAGCGGCGGGTAGAACTGCGCGCCCTCGCGGCTGCGGACGATGGGAGCGCTCGCGATGACCCACTTCGTCGGATCGCCGTTCTGGAAGTTCACGTCGTGGAAGTTCGACGTGAACGTGTTGACGCGCCGGGACGAGTTGGTGGAGCTGAAGCCGGACTGGCCGCCGTCACCGTAGACGACCTGAGGCCAGGTGACGGCCGAGCCGTACGTCTCGAACGTCCCGTTGTCCTGGGTGCCGCCCTGCAGGTGCTAGGGGTTGTCGGCGGCGACCGACAGGCTCTGGAACTGCATGGTGGAAAGGCCCTTGTTGAGGCTGTACATGAACGTCGGGACCCGCGACAGCAGCTGCTGGCAGAGGCTCAGGTCCGCGGCGTTCAGGCCGCGCCCCGCGCACTGCGTCGAGACGTCCGCGAACGTCCCGCTCGAGCGCACGAGCCCGCCGTCCGAGCCGCCGAAGAAGAGGGTCGGGTTGTTCGGGGCCACCACCAGCGCATGCTGGTCGGGGTGCATGCCGTTCGGCGCGGTGGGGCTGTGCTGACAGCAGCTGCCCGGGGGTGGCGGGTTCGTCGTTGCGTCCCACGTGAGGTCGGTGAACGACGCGCCGGCATCCGTCGAGAGGAGTATGGCGCGACCGTTGGTCGCGTGGCCGTACGAGCCGTAAGAATACGAGCCGCCGATGTAGACGATGTCCGGGTATCCCGCCGGCGTGACGACGACGTTGTCATACCAGCACTGGCCCGAGCAGTAGCCGATGGTCTGCCCGGCGGGGGATTGCGCCGCGGTGAGGTCCGTGAACACCGGCGTGCCTGTGGCGACGTCGTCGCTGCGGAAGAGGCGCGCCCGGTTCGCGCCGGTGTCGCTCGAGGTGCCCTCGCCCACGTACATCCTCGTCTTGCCGTTGGCGAGCGCGGCAACCGCGAGCTCCGCGCGGTCGGTGTTGAAGGCAGCGTTGAGCGCGGTCTTGATCTGCGTCCAGTTATCGCCTCCGTCGGTCGAGCGCCAGACGCCGCCCTTCGTGTTGAGGGGCACGGCGTTGTTCTGGGGGAACGGCGCAGCATACAGGGTGCCCGCGTTCGTCGGATCGCGCTCGACGTCGGTGACGCCCCGCGTCGAGCCGAAGCTCGCCTGGATGATCCCCGCGCTCCCCGGCAGCGTCGGGTTCAGGCAGACGTCGTTGGCGTTGAGCAGCGTGAAATTCGCGCCCCCGTCCGTGGACCTCCATAGCCCGTAGGGCGGCAGGCCGGGAGCGAGGGTGACCACACCGCCGCTCAGGACGGAGCTGACGCCGCGGACGGCGCGCGCGGAGCCGACGTACATCGTGCCGCCGTCGAGGACGATCGACGAGATCGCTCGTCCGTCGAAGGCGGGACCGCTGTAGGCGGGGGCATGCTGCACGCCGAAGGTCCCCGGTGGCGTGCCGAACACGGCGTCGCAATCGACGCCGGCGCCCGTCGGCACGGACGTGTTCGCGGCGAGGTGCGTCCACGTCGTGCCGCCATCCGTCGATCGGTAGATCCCGAACCCGGCCTCCGAATCGACGGAGGCGTTCGGCTCGCCGGTTCCGGCATAGAGAGTGCCGGTCGCGGCGTCGTACGTCAGCGTTCCGATCGCGTTCGTCGCAAAGGTGCCGGAGACGAACGTCCAGTTCGCTCCGCTGCCGGAGAGCGCGTTGTCGGTCCGCCAGACGCCTCCCCCGGCCGCGGCCACCCAGAGGCGGCAGCCGTTGGTCGTGCAGTTGGGGGCGATGGCGAGCGCGGTGATGCGGCCGGAGGTCGTGTAGGGGGCACCGCTGAAGGTCAGGACGTTGGGAAAGTTGGCCGTGCTCGGGCCCGCGAGCGTCCATGTGCCGGGCGTGTTCTTGCCCTTGCCGTTGGCCTTGATGTTGACCCAGGCCTTCTGGGCGTTGACGGTGAGCTTGAACGGTACGTACGCGCCCGGATAGGCGCGATGGGCGTAATCGTCCTCGGCAGCGGCGAAGGCGTCCAAGTCCTGTTCGGGGCCGGGAGCGGCCCGCTTGTTCCCGAGGTACCCGCGATCTCGTCCGGAGCCGGTGGACTCTCGATCAGGGCCGTGGGGGATTCCTGCCGGTGAGCCCGCGCGTCTGGCCAGGACGAAGGCCGTTGCCACCGCGAGGCAGACGAACACAGCCAGGCCAGCGATCCGCGCGAGAGAGACAAGGCGATGTCGAAAGGGACGACGAGGAGTGTGCATGGGCTTGAGCGTCCAAATTGTTGGTCAAGCGATCGCGCCATCCAGAGACGAGGAACGGCCGGAGGGACCATTCATGGCTGCCGACAGCCCCACGTCGAGAGGCGGTTAGGACAACGTGCGTCGCGCGGTCTCTCCGCCGAGGGGGCATCCGCGGACGCGGGAGCGAATTCCGACTCCGAGAAGTCCACGCTACGACTTCGGAAACCTGAGGGTCAAGTCAATTTTCAATTTTTTGGACACGCGCCCCGTTGGGGTCGGTAACGCGCGAGGACCTGCCATCCGGCAGGTGACAGGCCCGGAGAGCGGCCTAGTCTCTCTCCCACAAGCGACACCGCAGGACGGCATCCCGGACGGATGCGCCCTCCGTGCCTGCCGAGGAGGAGACCATGACCGCACGTTTTGGACGCTTCGGGGCCCCGGTGCTCTGCGCGCTGGCTCTGGCGTGGCCGGCCGCGCTCGAGGCGCAGTCCACGACGGGCACGCTGCTCGGCACGGTAGCGGACAGCGGGGGCGGCGTGCTGGTGGGGGCCACGGTCACGGCGACCCAGCGCGACACCGGCTTCACCCGATCGCTGACCACCGACGCCACCGGCGCGTACGCGTTCACCTACATGCCGCTCGGCCGCTACCAGATCAAGGTCGAGCGCGACGGCTTCAAGGCCAAGGTGGTGGGTCCGGTGACGCTCGTCGTGGACCAGAAGCTCCGCACCGACTTCGTCCTGGAGTTGGGCCAGGTCCAGGAGGTGCACGAGGTCTCGGGAGCGGCGACGCTCCTCCAGACCGACCAGCCCGACGTCAACCAGATCGTCCAGGAGAAGGAGATCAAGGCCCTTCCCCTGAATGGGCGCGACTTCTTCTCGCTGCTCCTCCTGGGCAACGGCGTCCAGGACACGTCGAACGACCAGGGCGGCGCCACCACGAACGTCACCTTCTCCGTCAACGGAGCGAGGCCGGAGGCGAACTCCGTGACGCTGGACGGCGTGCAGATGTCCTCGGTGCGCGAGTCGGACGTGGACCTCCGGCCGAACGTGGACGCGATCAGCGAGTTCAAGGTCCTGACCTCGGTCTACTCCGCCGAGTACGGGCACACCGCCGGCGGTGTCATCTCCATCCAGACGAAGGGCGGCACGAACGCGCTTCACGGCACCGCCTTCGAGTTCCTCCGGAACGACGCCTTGAACGCGGCCAACTACTTCAAGAACCCCGTCGATCCCGAGAAGGCGCCGCTCAAGCAGAACCAGTTCGGCTTCACGCTGGGCGGTCCCGTCCGCAAGGACCGGACGTTCTTCTTCGTCGACTACCAGGGCCTGACCGTCCGCAAGGTAACGGAGGCCTTCGCGCAGGTGCCCGAGGAGCCTTTCCGCCGCGGCGACTTCTCGTCGCTCCTGCCCGGCACCGTCATCTACGATCCCGCCACCGGCGGCACGGTGCCCTTCCCCGGCAACATCATTCCCCAGGACCGCTGGGACCAGTTCGGCTGGACGCTCCTCAACATGGTCGATCTGCCCAACCTGCCCGCCGACTACCCGCTCGGCAACTACTTCGTGCGCCAGAACCACCGCATCGACGGACACGAGGGCGGCTTCCGCGTCGACCACGTGATCTCCGACGCGGACCGCGTGTTCCTGCGCTTCCGCATGAACAACAGCCACCTGTTCACGAGCGACGCCATGTCTCGCCCGGACGGGCCGCTGCCCGGCCTCGCCAAGGGCACGAACGACGACAGCCGCGGGATCATCCAGGGCGGCACTCACGACGACCGCAACTACAACGCCGTCCTCTCCCACGTCCACCTGTTCAGCCCGCGGCTCGTGAACGAGGCCCGCGTGGGCTTCCACCGCTACGAGCTCGACGTGGAATCGAACGCCCAGGGCAAGAACCTGGCCGAGGCGAACGGCCTCCACGGCGTCAATCGCGACGAGCTGTCGTCCGGGCTGCCCCTGCTCTACATGGACGCGTACACCTTCTGGGGCGGCGACGACTGGAAGCCGCTCTACTTCCGCAACACCTTCTGGCAGTTCAACGACACGGTCACCTGGAGCGCCGGTCGCCACACCTTCAAGGTGGGAGCCGAGTACATACGCCGGACCGAGAACGACTACTTCGTCGTGTGGCCGGCCGGCTCGTTCTACGTGGGCACGTTCGCGACCTCGCAGAACATGTCGTGGTCGCAGGGACACGAGCTTGCGTCGCTGCTCCTGGGCTACCCGAGCTACGGCTTCCTGGGCCAGCGCTTCGGCAACCACGTCCTCGAGGATCGGCAGTACGCCGGCTTCGTGCAGGACGACTGGAAGGTCAACGACAAGCTCGTCCTGAACCTGGGAGTGCGCTACGACTACGGCACTCCCTTCTTCAGCCCCACGAACGAGCTGTCGATGTTCGACGTGGACACGGCGCAGCTCGTGATCGCCGGCCAGAACGGCGTCTCGCGCTACATCGTGCCTCCGGACAAGAACAACTTCGCGACGCGGCTGGGCGTGACGTACCAAGTCAACCCCAAGACCAGCCTCCGGGGCGGCTTCGGCGTCTTCTACACGCCGGAGACGGCCAAGCGCGACGAGGTCCGGCACAACCCGCCCTTCTACCGGCAGGCCTCGTTCTACGACCAGTGGAAGTTCTCGGATCCCGCTCCGCCGCCGCTGCCCGTGCCCGGCGCCTATCCGACCGGGTACGACACCTTGACCGTCGACAAGAACCTCACCACCGGCTACTCCCTGCAGTACTCGGCGGCCTTCCAGCGGGAGCTGCCGGGCGGGCTCCTCTTCGAGGCGGCCTACGTGGGCTCACGGTCGAAGAAGCTGCCCTTCGTGGTGAACATCAACCAGGCGCAGCCGGACGGGACGCCGGCGCCCTTCCCCGGCCTCGGCAAGGTCCGGCTCATCCAATCCATCGGGGACGGCACCTACCACTCCGGACAGTTCAAGCTGGAGAGGCGCTTCCGCGAGGGCCTGTTCGTCCTCGCCTCGTACACCTGGTCGAAGTCGATCGACACGGTCAGCTCGGCACTCTTCGACTCGGACGTCACCGGCGGCGTGCAGAATGTCTTCGACGTGAGCTCCAACCGCGGGCCCTCTGACTGGGACGTCCCGCACCGCTTCTCGCTGAGCTACGTGTGGGACATCCCTTACGAAAGGGGCGGCAAGGGGTTCAAGCACGCCGTTCTCGGCAACTGGCAGATGACGGGCGTCTTCCAGGCCCGCTCCGGCATGCCCGGCACCGTCACGGTCGGAGGATCCATCCCCGGCGGCGACGCGCGGCCCAATGTGCTGCACGACCCCAACCTTCCGAGCTCGGAGCGCACCGTCGACCACTGGTTCGACACGTCGGCCTTCGTTCCCAACTACGCAGCCGACGGAAAGACGCTCCTGGCCGGCAACGCGGGACGGAACATCATTCGCGGCCCGGGCTACGTGAACCTCGACCTCGGCCTCGTCAAGTTCATCCCGCTCAAGAACGACCTGCGGCTGCAGCTCCGGGTGGAGGCCTTCAACCTCACCAACACGCCGCACTTCGCGCTGCCCGTGCTCAAGATGAGCGACAAGGCCTTCGGCAAGATCACGCACACGCGGAACTCCACCAACTTCGGCTCGACGGCCACGTCGTACGCGAACCGGATGATCCAGCTCGCGGTCAAGCTCGAGTTCTGAGGGTCGAGGCCCGTGGGCCGGACGGGGAGCCTCACAGTGTCAGGAGACTGGCGCCTCCAGCACGACCTCCGTCCCGGCCCCGGGCCGGCTGGTCACCGTGACCCGGCCTCCCATCTGCTGCGCGCGCTCGCGCATGCTGTGGAGGCCGAAGCCGGTGCGCTCGCGCCGCGCCGCCTCCTGCGTGTCGAAGCCGCGTCCGTTGTCGCGGACGCGGAGCTCCACCCGGTCGTCTTCGAAGGCGAGCACCATCTCCACGTCGCCCCCTTGCGAGTGCTTGAGGGCGTTGGTCACGGCTTCCTGGCCGATGCGGAAGATGTTCCGCTCGACCTGGCGGCCGAGCGGCCGGGGCGTCCCTCGGACGTCGAGCCGCGCCCGGAGCGGAGTGTCCGTGGTCAGCTCGTCGATCATCGCCCGCAGCGCCTCGGCGAGCTCCCGATATCGCAGCGACTCCGGGTGCAGGTCCCACAC
>JBKPBQ010000327.1:0-5218 GCA_046726955.1 Acidobacteriota bacterium | reverse complement strand
CGCAGGCGCGGGGGAGGCGACGCTCCGGCTCGAAGGCAAGGCGGCGGACCGTGCAGGCTCGTTCAAGGCAGGCGACAAGGTGACGCTCGTCTGCACGACCAACGCGGAGACCACGGCCACGGGCACGAGCTCGGCAGCGGGTGTCCTGAGCACGACGCCCAGGCCGGCGCTGGACACGCCGACGCCTCAGCCTCCGGCGGGCACGAACACCCGGACCGATCCGACCATCCCGGCCGATCCGCCCCGGGAGTCGAGCGACCCGGCGGCTCCCACCGCCAAGGCCCCCGCGCGCGACGCGGGGGACGTGGCGGCCGATCCCCTGAAGTCGCTGCAGCCCTGCCAGGCCGTGGTGGACATCACAAAGTCCGGCTCGTAGCCGACCGACGGGCGACGAACGGATGACGGCGCGGCTATCCGGCCGCGCCGTCTTTTCGAGAGCGCAGTCGGAATGCTTCTTGCTCGGAGACACTCCATGGAAGAGATGCGCGCGTTTTCGCTTGCCGACTCCCTCGCCGGGGTCCGCACCGAGCCCCGCGTCCTCGCATCTCCGCTGGGCGTCGTGAAGATGCTCGTCCGGCAAGCATGCTACGAGGCCCGCGTGCGGGGCCTGCGGAAGATCCCCTTCCGGACGTCGCGCAACGACGCGGCGTGCCGGGCCTATGCCGCGCTGACGCTCCGGGAGTTCGAGGCGATCAACGAGCGGCAGGCCTGGGCCAACTGGCGCACGATCCGGCGCAACCTCGCGGGCCGCGTCCCGCCGCGGCCGATCCGCGCCATCGACCTCTGCTGCGGCACGGGACGCTCCACCGAGGTCCTGGCCTACTACCTGGAGCCCGGCTCCACCCTCCTCGGCATCGACGCCGAGGCCCGCTACGTGGCCACGGCCCGCGCGCGCTCCTACCTCACGAAGGCAGGCACGGACGCGGACGTGACGTTCCACTGCCAGTCCGTGCTGGAGCCTCTGCGCGAGAGCGCGACCGAGACCGTCCCCGACGCGAGCGTGGACCTCGTGAACTCGAGCGGCGCCGTCGGCTGCCACTTCGACGCGGACGCGACGGCCGTGCTCGCGACCCAGGTGGACCGCGTGCTGCGGCCGGGAGGGCTCGCGCTCATCGACTGCGGACCGGACGGAACGCGGCCCCCCGAGCTGCGCGCGATCTTCGAGGCGCGGGGATTCCGGGCCGTCCACCGGGCCCGCAGCTGTCTCTTCGACCGCTACTGGCAGGTGGCTTTCCGGAAGGAGGACAAGGGATGAACGTCGCGCGACGGATATCCACGACGACTCTCGAGCTCGACGACGACGAGGTGAAGCTCCTGCGCTGGGCCCTCGAGCGAGCCTCCTTCATCGACACGCCCGTGGAAGAGCAGCCGCGCATCGCCGCCTTCGCGGCCCGCGCGCTCGAGCAGCTTCGCGATCTGCGCTGACCGCTGATCGGTTCGGCAGCCGGGCACAGGCGCGTCAGCGCGCCGCTTCCTGCTCTCCCTCGGCGGCCGCGGCCGGAACGAGGCGATCGCGCGCGCTTGCGTGCGCGTCGATCGCGGCGATGAACTGGCCGAGGGCGCGGTCGCTCAGCCCGCGCACGTCGAGCACGAGGCCGGGATCGGCCGTGCTCGCGTCCTCCACGCACGGGTCGGGGGGCAGGACACCGGTGGCCGCGGACACGAGGGCTACGGCCTCGCCCGTGGCGGCGATCGCCCGGCCGAGGTCGTAGGCCTCGATCACGAAGTCGACGGCGGCGCGCGCGGCGGTGAGGGCGGCGACGCTCGGCTCCCCGCCGGGAACGTAGACCGCGTCGAAGGAGAGGGCCGACGCGGCCCGCAGGCTGAACTCCACCGGGAAGCAGCTGCCCTCGGATCCCCAGGCGCAGCCCACGCGCGGCCCCACGATCTTCCCCTGCGCCCCCTGCGCGGCGAGCGAGTCGAGCATCCGGCGCAGCGACGGCTCGTCGACTCCGTCCGCGGCGAGGATCGCCACCTTCCGCGAGACCGCGGTCCTGCCGGTGCGGGCCCGGCTCTCCAACGTGTCGCTGTCCATCGGCGGCCTCCTGGTATCGAGCCGCTGCCTTCCTCAGCCTGCGGCGCGCCAGACGCCGACTTCCACCGGCGTCAGGGCCTGCTGCAGCACCTCCTCGACGTCGTCCACGGGCACGAAGCGGACCTCTTCCTCTCGGGTACGTGGGGAGCAAGGGCCGTGCCGCGAGGCCACACGGACGCCGCCCGCGGCGCCCGGCACGACGGGGGAGGCTCGGACGCGAAATGGGGGCCGCTGCGCGCCGCAGGCGGAAGTCGCGCGCGAAGTCTTGCGAGCGTCGTTTGGACAAACGGGCGCAACAAAGAGCTGCCGGTGAAGTCGAGGGGCTGACTAGTCGGGCGACTCGGCCGACCGCGCCGCGATGTAGGCCCCACCCATGAGGACGAAGGCTTCCAGGTAGGCGAGGAGCGCGAAGCTCACCGAGACGTAATACGGTCCCTGGTCCTTCCGCAGGTCGAGGAGGGGCAGCGCCTGCAGGAAGACCCAGCGCACGACCTCGGCCACGATCCCGGCGAGGATCGCAGCGGGGAGGACTTCGCTCGACGTCACCGGGTGGTTGGGCAGGAAGCGATAGAGCAGGAATATCGCGGCCACCGAGACCACGAGCGCACTCACGCGGAGGGCGGCGTAGGTGGCGAGCCCGTGCAGGAAGAACGAGAGGCTTGCGCTCTCTATCAGCCGCCGGAGGCCCGCGGTCATGACGACGAAGACGAACGCGAGGCCCACGCCGGAGAGCGTCAGAAGGAATCCCACGGCCTGGTTCTTCCAGTAGGGACGGTGCTCTTTCACCCCCCAGAGCGTGTTGAGCGCGGTCTCCAGCGGGATGAAGATCCCCGCGGCCCCCACCAGGATCCAGAGCGCGGTCGCCAGCGACAGCTCGTTCGCTCGCTCCTCGACGGACACGTCCAGGTTGCGGAGCAGGAAGTTCTGCCCTGCCGGGTAGTACTCGTGGAGCGTCTCGCGGATGACGGTCTCCCCGGCGGACCAGTGGAGCAGGTCTCCGGTGACCCACATGAAGAACAGGCAGAACGGGTAGAAGCCGACGAGCGCGAAGAATGCGAGCCCGGCGCTGTACGCGTGGCTCTCCGTCCGGAGGGCGAGGTACTTCAAGAGCCGCAGCGGGTGCGTGATGTTCCAGCGTACGCGCGCGACGGCGCTCTCGCGCATCGGCCCCGATTCTAGGGCTTGAGCACGACTTTGATGCAGCTGTCCTCCTGTGTCCCGAGGTCAGACGAGCAACCGTCGTGCCATCTTCGGCCCGCGGCTCGGGGCTCGCTTCTTGCATGAGGGACGGGCCGGGCCGGCATCGACAGCCCTCGAGGCTGGCATGCCGTCGAGGTCCACATGGGTCTGCCCGCGATCGATGACAGCTCCGCCGTATCGGCCGCGTCGGCGTACGCGGCCGCCCTCCTGGGGCTCAGCCGGAGCCAGGTGCCGTTCCTCGTGGGAGGGACGTACGCCTTCGCGCACTACACGGGGATCGCCCGGCCCACCAAGGACCTCGATCTCTTCGTCCTGCGCGAGGACCGCGACCGGCTTCTCGAGGCGCTCGAGGGGCTGGGCTGGACGACCCAGGTCGCCTTCCCCCACTGGCTGGCCAAGGCGCGACGCGGCGCGCAGTCGATCGACGTGATCCACGGCGCGGGCAACGGCATCGCGATGGTGGACGGGGAGTGGTTCGCCCACGCCCGGCCGGGCCCGGTGCTCGGTGTGGCCACGCGGCTCACCCCGCCCGAGGAGATGATCTGGTCGAAGTCCTTCGTGATGGAGAAGTACCGGTTCGACGGGGCGGACGTCGCACACCTCCTCCTCCGGCAGGGCAGCATCCTGGACTGGACGCGCGTCGTGCGGCGGTTCGGACGCCACTGGCGCGTCCTCTACGCCCACCTCGTGCTCTTCGAGTTCATCTACCCGGGACACAAGGTCGTGCCGCCGTCCCTCCTGCAGGCGCTCTCCCGGCGCCTCGTCGAGGAAGGCGACAGCCGCCGCCCGGAGGCGGTCTGCCAGGGCGTCCTTCTCTCGCGCAAGCAGTACCGCGTCGACACGGAGCGGTGGGGCCTGCGCGACGCGCGGCTCGACCCCGACGTGGCCATGACGCCGAAGGACATCGTGGACTGGACGCTCCATAAGCCGCCCCCTCGGGGGCCGGACGACTGAGCCATGCGCATCGCAGCCGTCGGAGACGTGCACTGCGCGAAAAGCTCAGGGGGGAAGCTGCAGGGTCTCTTCGCCGAGGCGGGGCAGCGGGCCGACGTCCTCGTCCTCTGCGGCGACCTCACCCAGAAGGGCCACCCGGATGAGGCCCGCCTGCTCGTGAAGGAGCTCAAGGCGGCGACGGTGCCCGTCCTCGCCGTGCTCGGCAACCACGACTTCGAGTCGAACGAGGCGGACGCGTTGACGGCCATCCTCGAGGAGGCGGGTGTTGCGGTCCTCGACGGCGAGACCTGGGAGCGCGACGACGTCGGCTTCGCGGGCGTGAAGGGTTTCGGCGGGGGATTCGGCGAGTGGAGCCTCGCTCCCTGGGGCGAGCCCGCGATGAAGCTCTTCGTGGAGGAAGCGACGAAGGAGACGCTGAAGCTCGAGCGCGCCCTCGCCTCGCTCCGCACGCGGCGGAAGATCGCGCTGCTCCACTATGCGCCGATCGTCGAGACGGTGGTGGGGGAGCCCCTCGAGATCCACCCGTTCCTGGGCTCGAGCCGCCTCGAGGAGCCGCTCGACCGCTACCACGTGGACGCGACCTTCCACGGCCACGCCCACAAGGGGACGTTCGAAGGCAAGACGCGCGGGGGCTCGCCCGTCTACAACGTGGCCCTCCCGCTCCTGCTGGAGCAGGGGGCCTCGCCCGGCCTCTTCGTGCTCGACACCGCGGCCCTGCCGGACCACGGGTCGGTCCCGGCGGCCCAGGCCAAGCCCGTGGCCCGGCCTTTATAGACTCTTCATTCTTCCGCCGCCGGCGTGGCGATTTCCAAAGAGCGACGGTCCGTCCGCTCGCGGCTTCGCCGAGTCGCGCCCCCGCTTCCAGGGCATGCGTCTTGCTCCCCCGACCGTTGAAAGCCGTCAATGCAGGAGACACGACCCATGAACGTTAGCGAGTTGCTCAAGACGGATCATGAGACCGTCTCGGGGCTCTTCAAGACCTTCGAGTCGGCGAAGGAATCGGAAAACCAGGAACAGATGGAGCAGACC
>JBKPBQ010000326.1:0-3357 GCA_046726955.1 Acidobacteriota bacterium | reverse complement strand
CGTCTACGACGTGCGCGCCTCGCGCGCGGTGCGCGACCGCGTGCAGGCCGCGGGCGGCGTCGCCCTCATGAACCGCGTCGGGCACGCCTTCATCAAGAAGCGCATGCGCGACGAGAACGCCGTCTTCGGAGGCGAAGTCTCGGGGCACTTCTACTTCCGCGACAACTGGTACGCGGACAACGGGATGATCCCCGCCCTCCTCGTCCTGGAGCTGCTCGGGCGGGAGAAGCGGAAGCTCTCGGAGATCCTGGCCCCCCTCCGGGACCGGTACCACATCTCCGGCGAGATCAACTCCAAAGTCGCGGACGTCGGCCGGACGCTCGCGCGGCTGGGGGAGCGCTACCGCGACGGGCGCATCAGCCGGCTGGATGGCCTGTCCGTCGACTACGACGACTGGCACTTCAACGTCCGGCCGTCGAACACGGAGCCCCTGCTCCGCCTGAACCTCGAGGCGGCGACGGCGGCCGCGATGCAGGCCCGCCGCGACGAGGTGCTGGCTGTCATCCGTGGCTGAGCGCCTCGCGGGGGGCTCGCAGAATCAACCACTTGACAGCCTCCTACCCCGGCTGTAGAACGACATCGTCCGCACAACTGGCCCCGGCCGGAAAGGCTTCGCTGCCCCGCACACTGTCCCAGTACCGGATCCTCGAGAGACTCGGCGCGGGAGGCATGGGGGAGGTGTTCGTCGCCGAGGACACTGTGCTCGGCCGCAAGGTCGCGCTCAAGCTGCTTCCTCCGCGGACCGCCGAAAGCGAGCAGGCCCTCCGGCGCCTTCACCAGGAGGCCCGGGCCGCCGCCGCCCTCGACCATCCCCACATCTGCTCGATCTACGAAATGAAGACGGTCGAGGACTGCACGTTCATCGCCATGCAGTACGTGGAGGGCGAGGACCTCGCGACCCGCCTCCGCCGGGGCGCCCTCCCCCTGTCGGAAGCCCTCTCCCTCGCCGCCCAGATCGCGGACGCCCTCGCCGAGGCCCACGCGCGCGGCATCGTCCACCGCGACGTCAAGCCCCACAACATCATGGTCACGCCGCGAGGCCAGGCCAAGCTCCTCGACTTCGGCCTCGCCCAGCTCCGCAAGCCGGAACCGACGCTCGTGGACAGCGACAGCAAGGCCGACACGCAGAGCCGCATCACGCACCCCGGCGCCGTCGTGGGCACTCCCGCCTACATGTCGCCGGAGCAGCTTCGGGGATCGGATCTCGACGCGCGCACCGACATCTTCAGCCTCGCCGTCGTCCTCTACGAGATGCTCGCGGGCTCGCGTCCCTTCCTGGGCTCGAGCGCCGCGGACACGATGGCGGCGATCCTCACCGCTCCGATCCCTCCGCTCGGCCGCTTCACGCCCGCCGTGCCTCCCGAGCTGGAGCGCATCCTCACGAAGGCGCTGGCCAAGGACCGGGACGAGCGCTACCAGAGCTCCGCCGACCTCCTCGTGGACCTGCGCGCCCTCCAGCGCACGCTCGACTCCGGGATCACGAGCCCTCCCGTCGTCACGCCGCCCACAGGGTTGCCCGTCACCGCGGTCGCGGTCCTGCCCTTCCTCGACCTGAGCGCCGAGAAAGACCAGCAGTACCTGTGCGACGGCATGGCGGAAGAGGTCACGAACTTGCTCACGCGCATCCCCGGCCTCCGGGTGGCCTGCCGAACGTCGGCCTTCTACTTCCGGGGCGAGCACGACATCCGCGAGATCGGCACGCGGCTGCGCGTCGGAGCCGTTCTGGAGGCGGGCGTGCGCCGCGCGGGAAACCGGCTGCGCGTCACCCCCCGCCTCAACAGCGTCCAGGACGGGTTCACGCTCTGGTCCGACCGCTTCGATGGCGAGATCCGCGACGTGTTCGACATCCAGGACGAGATCGCGCGCGCGATCGTGGACGCGCTCAAGCTGCACCTCTCGGGCGAGCGCGCCCTCGTCACGCAGGCCGCGCGCCGCACCGAGAACATGGAGGCCTACCAGCTCTACCTGAAGGGCCTCTACCACTGGAACCGGCGGCTCCCCCAGGACATCCGCATCGGCCTCGACTACTTCCAGAAGGCACTCGTCGGGGACCCCGGGTACGCTCCCGCCTACGCGGGAATGGCCGCGTGCTACATCGCCCCCGCCTACTACGGCGCCGCCCCTCCGGGGACGGTGATCCCCCTCGGCCGGGCCGCGGCGGAAAAGGCCCTGCAGATCGACGAGACCCAGGCCGAAGCGCACGCGAACCTGGGTATGATCGCGGCCATCCACGATTTCGAATGGCTCGCCTCCGATCGCTACTTCCGGCGTGCGATGGCCCTGAACCCGGCCTCGCCCACTGCCTTCATGTGGCACTCGCTCTTCAACCTCACGCCGCGAGCCCGGTTCGCGGAAGCCCGCCGCAGCGCGGAGCACGCGGTGGAGCTCGACCCCCTGAACCCCGCGGCCAACGCCACCCTGGGCGCCGTCTATCACTACTCGCGGGAGCACGCCCGGGCGGTGGAGCAGCTCACGCGCACGCTCGAGCTCCAGACGGACTTCCCGATCGCCCACTACTACCTGGGCAAGGCGCTCATGGCGCTCGGGAAGTACGACCGGGCCGCCGCGTCCCTCGAGACGGCGCGCTCGCTGCTCATCACGTCCCCGGCGGTGGTGGCGCCCCTTGCCCTCTGCCGGGCCCGGGCGGGTGCGCTCGACGAGGCGCGAAAGCTCCAGAAGGAGCTCCAGGACACGGCCACCACCCGATACCTCCCCGCCCAGGCGCTCGCCGAGGTGCACCTGGGCTTCGGCGAGAACGAGAAGGCGCTCGATTACCTCGAGAAGGCCTGCGACGAGCGCTCGGCGCTCCTCCTCTGGCTGCACGGCGACGAGATCTACGACCCGGTCCGCGCCGATCCGCGGTTCGGCGCGCTCGTGAAGCGCCTGGCCCTCGACTGACGCGATGAGGTCCCGTACCGTCCGCATCCTCAGCATCGACGGGGGCGGGATCCGCGGGCTCATCCCCGCGCTCGTGCTCCAGCACCTGGAGGAGCTCACCGGCCGCCCCATCGCCGACCAGTTCGACCTCATCGCCGGCTCCTCCACCGGCGGGATCATGACGTTGCTGCTCACGCGGCCCGGCGCGCAGGGACGCCCGCTCTACTCCGCGAAGGACGTCGTCGACCTCTACACGGAGCACGGCAAGGATCTCTTCTACGCCGACCCGGCCTACCAGACGCAATCGAAGGGCGGCTGGGCGCTCCCGAAGTTCCCCGCGAGCTCGGTGTCGTCGACCTTGTCGGCCTATCTCGCCGACGCGGAGCTCAAGGACGCCCTCACCGAGGTCCTCGTCACCGCCTACGACATCGACTGCCGCCGGCCGTTCTTCTTCGAGCGCGCGCGGGCGCGCCGCGGCGC
>JBKPBQ010000325.1:0-15604 GCA_046726955.1 Acidobacteriota bacterium | reverse complement strand
CCAGTCCTGTACGACGCTGGTGACCTCCCACTCGTACCAGCCCGGCCCCTCCACCTCGACGGACGCGGCCGCGACCGCCGCGTAATCGCTGCCCGCGGCCAGACCCAACGCCCCCCAGGGGACGTCGGTGCCTTCGCCCGCGAAGTACCCGAAGGCGAGGACGCCCGTCGCCCCCGAGCGGCCCGAAACGTCGAGCGGCGCGGCGACCGGGTTGCCTGCCCGCCAGGGGCGAAGCAGCGGGAAGGCCTTCACCCGCCGGGCCGCCCCCGCGGGCGGCGCCGTCGTGTTGTAGAGGGCGAGCGTCGCCGCCGAGACGATCGCGCTAGGCGGGATGCCGGCGAGGTCGAACCACACGAGGACGCTGTCGGCGCCGTCGCGAGTGACCCGGAGCAGCGGGTTGCGGCCGTAGTTCAGCGTGTACTGGGGAGGGACAGCCCAGTTGCTCGTGCTCACGAACGTGTCGCGGGCTCCCGTGTAGCCGGCGCTCCCCTGCTGGAGTACGCGCAGCTCCGCGGCGGCACGCGGGACGGGGCCGCACGAAACCACCGCGCAGAGGCAGAGGACCCTTCTCAACTTTCGCCGACCTTGGCTGCTCCGGAGCGGAAAACACTAGCACGACGCGGTGCGCCCTCCGCGAGGAATCGGGGCCGATCGCGACGAATTCGTACGCGTATCCGCTTTTCGTTGCGGGCTCGACGCGCCGATCGGCCGGCGACTGAGCGATAATCGCTGCGTGCGTGCGCGCGGCGTCGCTGGCCGCGTCCGCGCCCGGGTGGTGAAACTGGCAGACACGCGGCACTTAAAATGCTGTGAGCGAAAGCTCGTGCCGGTTCGACTCCGGCCCCGGGCACATCCTTCGAGTCGTCCTGACGGCGACGGTCAGGCCTCGCGCTTCTCCTGCAGCACCGCGACCATGGCGTGGTGGATGCGGCCGTTCGTGGCCACGATCTCGTCCTCGCGCAGGGCGAGCGGCGAGCCGTCGAAGCGAGACACGCGCCCGCCCGCCTCCTCGATCATGAGGACACCGGCGGCCATGTCCCAGGTGTGCAGCTTCTCCTCCCAGAAGCCGTCCACGCGGCCCGCGGCCACGTAGCTCAGGTCCACTGCCGCCGAGCCGTCGCGGCGGATGGCGCGCGCCTCGCCCATGAGGCGGTTGAAGAGCCGGAGCTTCCCTTCCAGGTCCTCGCGCAGGTCGTAGGGGAAGCCGGTGATGAGCAGGCTCTTCAGCAGCTCGGTCGCTCCCGACACGGCGAGACGCCGGCCGTTCAGGTGCGCGCCGGCGCCGCGCTCCGCCGTGAAGAGCTCGGCTTTCAACGGCTCGTAGACGGCCCCCGCCACCACCACCCCGTCGAGCGCGACACCCACCGACGAGCAGAAGCACGGATAGCCGTGCGCAAAGTTGGTGGTGCCGTCGAGCGGGTCCACGTGCCACACGTAGCGCGAGCCGCGCCGCGCGAGGTCCGACTCCTCGGTGACGATGTCGTGGTCGGGGAAGCGCGAGCGCAGGACTTCCAGGATGGCCGCCTCGCACGCGTGATCGACCTCGGTCACGAGGTTGATCTCGCCCTTGTAGTCGATGCGCACGGCCTGGCCGTAGCGCTCCTTCTGGATCTCTCCCGCGCGGAGCGCGGCCTCCGCCGCCACCGCCACCAGCCGGCCGCTCGCGCTCTCGTCCGCCATGGTTCCGAGGACGATTCTAGAGGTTGATCGGGTGGCCAAGGACGCCGTGCGCGGCGTCCTTGATCGCCTCGCTGAGCGTGGGGTGGGCGTGCACGTTGCGCGCGATCTCCTCCACGGTCAGCTCCGACTGCCGGGCGAGCGTGAGCTCGGGCAGCAGCTCCGTCACGTCGGGGCCGATCAGGTGCGCGCCCAGCAGCTCGCCGTACTTCTTGTCCGCCACGAGCTTCACGAAGCCGGCGGTGTCCCCGAGGCCGTGCGCCTTGCCGCTGGCCGTGAAGGGGAACGCCGAGGAGACGACGTCGAACCCCTTCTCGCGGGCCTGGGCCTCCGTGTAGCCGAAGGCGGCAATCTGCGGCTGGCAGTAGGTGGCTCGCGGTATCATGTCGTAGTCGAGCGTGATCGTGTGCGCGCCCGCGATCGCCTCCGCGGCGATGATGCCCATCGCCTCCGCCGCGTGGGCCAGCATCATCTTGCCCGTGGCGTCGCCGATCATCGAGATGTGCGGGACCTTCGTGCGCATGTGGGCGTCGATCTCGACGAGCCCGCGCTCGTTCGGCTTCAGGCCCGTCGCCTCGAGGCCGTAGCCCTCGACACGCGGACGGAACCCGATCGCTTGCAGGACCTTGTCCGCCTCGAGGACCTGGCGGGCGCCGTCGGCGCCGGAGACCGTGACGCGCACGCCCGCGTCCGTCTCCTCGATCGACTCCACCTTCGTCTTCGCGAGGATCTTGATGCCGCGGCGGACGAAGCGCTTCTGCAGCTCCGCGGAGACGTCCGGGTCCTCGAGCGGCACCACGCGGTCGAGGAACTCCACGAGCGTCACCTCGACGCCGTAGGCGTTCATCACGTAGGCGAACTCGACGCCGATGGCGCCCGCGCCGGCGATCACGATGCGACCGGGCAGGTGGTCCTGGAGGATCTGCTCCTCGTAGGTCGCGACCCGCTCGGAGACCCGCGTGCCGGGAAGGAGACGCGTCGTCGCTCCGGGAGCGAGGATCGCGTGCTTGAAGCGGAGCGTCTCCTGCCCGCCCGCGTTCAGGGCCACCTCGAGCGTGGTCGGGCTGCTGAAGGTGCCCCAGCCCTCGACGGTGTCGATGTGGTTCTTCTTCATCAAGAACCGGACGCCCCGCACCCGCCCATCGGCCACGCGCCGGCTGCGCGCGAAGGCCTGGGCGTAGTCGAAGCTCACACTCCCCTCGACGCGCAGGCCGAACGTCTCGCGCTCGTGCTTCAGGATGTTCACGAGCTCCGCGTTCCGCAGGAGCGCCTTCGAGGGGATGCAGCCCACGTTGAGGCAGACCCCGCCCCAGTACTTCTTCTCGACGATCGCGGTCTTGAGGCCGAGCTGGCTCGCCCGGATCGCGGCGGGATAGCCGCCCGGCCCCGCCCCCAGCACGACCACGTCGTAGTCCCTGGCCATCGCTACTCCGCCTTCCTCGCGCGTCGCGCGTTGCCCGCGCCAAAGGGGCGATTGTAGGATGACGGCCCCCATGGCGAAACCGCTGCCCGCGCGCGGGGCCGCGCTCCTCGTGGCCCTCATGCTGGGCCTGCTCCTCTTCCGGCTGGGGGCGGTTCCCCTCCTCGGCCCGGACGAGCCGCGCTACACACGGGTGGCGGTGGAGATGCACCGGTCCGGCGACCGGGTGACGCCGACGCTGCAGGGGCGGCCCTGGCTGGAGAAGCCCCCGCTCTTCTACTGGCTGGCGGGGGCGTTCTTCTCCGGGCTCGGCGAGACCGAGACGGCGGCGCGGCTTCCGTCGGTCCTGGCCACACTCGTCTTCGCGGGAGCGACCGCGCTTTTTGCGGCCCGGCTGTTCGGCAGCGCGACGGGGCTGCACGCCGGGTTCGTGCTCGGCACGTCGCTCCTGCCGTTCGCCTACGGCCGAGCCGCGGCCATGGACATGCTGCTCGCGGCTGCGGTCACGGTGGCGATCGGGCTGTTGAGCTTGAGGGTTCTGGGCATCGCGGGCAGGCTGGCGGTCACGGTGGCGTACGGCCTCATGGGACTCGCAGTCCTCGCCAAGGGCCCGCTCGGCGTGTTGTTGCCAGGGCTCGTCATGGCCGGGTACGTCGTGGCCACCCGCGAGTGGAAGTGGCTCAAGCAGCTGGTTCCGCCCCTAGCACTGCTCGTCCTTCTGCTAGTGGCGGGACCCTGGTACCTCCTGATCCTGCGCGCGCAGGGGCGGGAGTTCGTGGACGTCTTCCTGCTCGGCCACAACCTCGCGCGCTTCACCTCCACCGTGCACAACCACCCGGGTCCCTCCTTCTATTACGTGCCGGTCATCCTGCTCGGCCTCTTTCCGTGGTCGGGCCTGCTCGTGCCCGCGTTGGCGCGGCTGCGCGTTCGAAGCTCGCGCGCAGATCTGCTCCTGCTCCTCTGGTTCCTTCTGCCGCTCGTGTTCTTCTCGCTCGCCGGCGCCAAGCTGCCCGGCTACATCCTGCCCGCCCTGCCGCCGCTCGCGATCCTGATGGGCCGCGCGGCGGCGACGCTCCTCGAGGACCGGACGTGGGGCCGCACGGCGGCGCTCGTGACCCTCGTCGTCTGTGCGCTGGTGGCTACGGGTCCCGCGTTCCTGCGCGCCCGGGGCGAGCCCGATTGGACGATCACGCTGCCCATCGCGGTCTGGGCGGTGGCCGTCGCGCTCCTTTTCTCGCGCCGCGTGGCCCCCGATCCCGCGGGCGCGCTCGGGCTCCTGCGCGTCGGGGCCGCGGGCTTCCTCCTGCTTCTCGCCTTCGTCGCGCCGCCGATCCTCGACCGGCTGGAATCCGGGCGCCGGCTCTTCGTGCCCGCACAGGGGCGGGAGGTCCTGGCCTGGGGAGCCTGGCGCACCGCGTGGATGGCCGGCTACTTCTACAACGACGGCAAGGTCCGGGAGGTCTTCTCCGCCGCGGAGGTCATCCCGACGAGCCCCGACTCCCCCACCCTCGTCGTCGTCGGGCCGGCCGAGCGCCGTCAGCTCGAGGCGCTGCCGACGGTTGCCGTCCACCCGCTGGCCCAGGGCCCGCGTGGCAACTCGCTCCTCCGCCTGGATCCACGCTAACCGCCGGGGGCCGGCGGGCGTCAAAGGTTTGCGGATGGACGACGCCGAGGCGGTGGCGCGGGCCCGCGCCGGCGACGGCGAGGGCTTCCGGACGCTCGTGGAGCGCCACGGCCGCGCCCTCTTCCGCCTGGGCTACCGGATGACCGGGAACGAGCACGACGCGGAGGACGTGGTCCAGGAAGCTCTCCTGCGGGCCTTTCGGCGCCTCGACCAGTGGGACGAGCGGGCCCGCTTCTCGACCTGGCTCTATCGGATCGCCGCAAACTGCGCGTACGACGTGCTGCGCGCGCGGAAGCGGCGCGACGAGGAGCCGCTGCCGGAAGCAGCGGAAGGCGACGGAGCGGGGACGACGCCTGCCACCGCGCATCCATCGCCGCACCAGCTGGCCGAGAGCGCGGAGATCCGTGCCCGCGTGAAGGTCGCGATGAGCCGCATGAGCCCGCGCGAGCGGGCCGCCTTCGCCCTCCGGCACCTGCAGGGCCTCTCGATCGCAGAGATCGGAGACGCCCTCGACCTCGACACGAGCGCGGCAAAGCAGAGCGTCCTGCGCGCGGTCCGCAAGGTGCGCCAGGTGCTCGGCCCCGCCCAAGGAGCGCTGCGGTGAGCCATCTCGAGGACGACGACCTCGTCCTTCACTACTACGGCGAGGGCGACCGGGCTTGCGCCCCCCACCTCGAGGCGTGCCCGGAGTGCCGCGCGCGCCTGGAGTCGCTGCGAGCCGAGCTCGGCCGCGTGCCGGACGAGGTCCCGGAGCCCGGGACGGACTACGAAGCCCGGCTGTGGGAGTCGATTCGATCGCGGCTCGGCGCCTCTGCGTCCGTCGGGCGTCCCCGCTCGTGGCGACGAGTCGCGATCCCCGTCGCCCTCGCAGCATCGCTCGCGATCGCCTTCTTCCTCGGGCGCCACACCCGGCCGCGCGCCGGCGAGGAGGTGCCCGTCCGCGAGCGCATCCTGCTCGTGGCAGTGGGCGATCACCTCGAGCGGTCCGAGGTCCTGCTCCTGGACCTGCTGAACGCCGACGACCCGCAGGCGCCCGCCGAAGCGGAGGAGCTGCTCGCGGAGAACCGGCTCTATCGGCAGGCCGCCGTGCGCGCGGGCGACGGAGGCGTCGTGTCGCTCCTCGACGAGCTGGAGCGCGTGCTCGTGGAAGCGGCGGCGGCGCCGGAAGGCGGGAACGAGCTCGAAGAGCTGCGCCGGCGGATCGAGTCGCGCGGACTCGTTCTCAAGATTCGAAGGGTGGGCTCGCGGCTGCGCGACGAAGGACGCGCCCGGCCCGCCACTGGAGAGGAATCATGACGCCGTGGATGCTCTCGATGGTGCTGGCGGCGGGGGTCCTCGCCGCGCCGGCGGAGGGGACGGCGCAGGAGAGCTCGCCCTCGCCGCCGCCCACGGAAGTCGCGGAGCGGGAGGCGCGCGAGGCCGCGCGCGCGGAGCGGAGAAAGGCACAAGACGAGGCGCGCAAGGCACAGGACGAGGCCCGCGAGGCGCAGAACGAGGAACGCCGAGCGGCGGCCGAGGCGCGGCGCCAGGCGTCCGAGCGCGCCCGCCAGGAGCGCGAGCAGGAGCGTCAGCGCCAGAGCCAGCTCTACGAGCAGGCCATGCGGGAGCTCTACGACAAGGACTGGGAAGACGCGGTCCGCGCATTCTCGCAGCTGGCCGCGGCGGGGGGCCGGCGTGCGGACGCCGCGCTCTACTGGCAAGCCTACGCGGAGGCCAAGCAGGGCCAGGCCGCCGCCGCCATCGCGACGCTCGACCGACTGCGGACGGATTGGCCGGAGAGCCGGTGGCAGAGACAGGCCCAGATCCTCGCTCTCGAGATCCAGCCGCCGGAGGCGGTAGCACTCGCCGGAAGAGACGACGACCTTCGCCTGCTCGCCCTCGGGCGGAAGCTCGACGAGGACCCGACGCGATCGATTGCCGCGCTCGAGAAGATGCTGAAGGAGCCCACGTCGCCGCGCGCCGCCGAGCGCGCGCTCTTCCTCCTGAGCCAGAGCGACTCCAAGGAGGCGCGTGATCTGCTCTTGAGCATCGCCCGCGGGCAGGCGGAGCCCCGCCTCCAGACGAAGGCCATCGAGTACGTCGCCCTGTTCGGGAACGACGAGAGCCGCCGCGTCCTCGAGGGCGTCTACTCCGGCGACGCCTCGCGCGACGTGAAGCGCGCGGTGCTGCGCGGCTACCTGCTGTCCGGAAACAAGGCCGGCGTCCTCGCGGTCGCGCAGTCCGAGTCGGACCCGGCGCTCCGCATGGAGGCCATCCGGCAGCTCGGCATCATGGGAGCCCGGCGCGAGCTCGTGGCCGTCCTGGGGTCGGAGGCGAGCGTCGAGGCCAAGAAGTCGGCGCTCCAGGCGCTGTCCCTGGCCGGCGACTCGGAGACGCTCGTCGAGGTGGCGCGCACGGGCAAGGACCCCGCGCTGCAGGCCGAGGCCGCGCGCATGCTGGGCATCCTCAGCCGCGAGAAGACCGGCTCCGCGCTCGTCTCGCTATCCCTCGAGGCGAAGGATCCCGCGGTGCGCCGGGCCGCTCTCCAGGCCCTCTTCATCCAGCAGAACGACCAGGCGCTGGCCGACGTCGCGCGCAAGGAGAAGGACCCGGCAGTGCGCCGAGACGCCGTGCGCTACCTGTCCCTCCTGGGGTCCAGCCTCAGCCGGGAGTTCCTGAACGAGGTGCTGGACAAGTAGGCTACTCCGCGACGTAGCTCGGCTGCCCAAGCTGAGCGAAGTCGTCCGCCGGAAAGCCCTGCGCATTCCGCCGTCCACAGCGCCAGTCCGTGAGAACCTGCTCTGTCTTTCGTTGCCAGGTCATCGGCGCTCTTCTTCCATACACCAGGTAGTCGACGCCGCGCTCAAAGTTGATCCCGCAGTCGATGTACCAGTCGCCCGTACTTACGATGATGGAGTTCTGACGCGGACCCTTCCACACCTTCTTGATCTTGAGCGTTACGCTATGCCGTGCGAACCACTCCCCCGGTGGGTGCGCATTACTAACCTCGACTGAATCCGACTCGACTACCCCAAGAAATACGATTTCGGCGGACTCCCGGTCGTCCGTAACGGTTGGGGGCGGCGGTGCGCAGGTGCAACCCAGCGCCGCTGCATTGCTGGTGGCTGCAAAGAGTGCGAAGGCCGCAGATGCACCGATGAGCAGCGCCTGCTCTCCGCGCGTCATATCACTGACCAATTCATCGGTCGCCCCACACACTATATGCTGCTGGCATGAGTATTCGTCCCCTGGGCGGGCACACCTCCTCGCGCCCTGTGTCGGCGCGGCGGACCGTCAGCCGGAAGATCCGGAGCCGTCGACGGGGCCGACGAATCGTCCTCGAATCTTGCGAAATCGAGCGGGATGCCAAGGGATGGCCCACCGCATGGTGGCAACTTGCGGGGGCCGCCCCGGAATTCGACGTGGGTGATCGGACGGCTGTACAACGAGCCCGGTGAGGTGCTCGGGAACGAACGTACGGGAGAACGATCGGACCCCCCGACTTGACCAAGGGCACTCGCCCCTCTACCCCCGCGCCGCCAGCGCCCCCGCGACGATCTGCTCCGCCTCCGCGAGGATCGCGGCGAGGTGGCCTTCGTCCCGGAAGCTCTCCGCGTAGACCTTGTAGACGTTCTCGGTGCCCGAGGGACGGGCCGCGAACCAGCCGCTCTGGGCGACGACCTTGAGGCCGCCGATCGCGGCCCCGTTGCCCGGGGCGTGGGTGAGCTTGGCCACGATCTCCTCGCCCGCGAGCCGAGTAGCCTGCACGTCCTCCGGCGACAGCTGCTGCAGCCGCGCCTTCTGCTCGGGCGTGGCCGGCGCGTCGATCCGGCGGTACACGGGCCTGCCGAAGGCCGCGAAGATCTCCGCGATGTGCTGGCCGGGGTCCTTGCCGGTGCGAGCGGTGATCTCCGCCGCCAGAAGGACGAGGGCGATGCCGTCCTTGTCCGTCGTCCACACGCTTCCGTCGTGCTGCAGGAAGCTCGCCCCCGCGCTCTCCTCGCCGCCGAAGCAGAGCGAGCCGTCGAGGAGGCCGGGCACGAACCACTTGAAGCCGACCGGCACCTCCAGCAGCTTCCGGCCGCTGCTCGCGACCACGCGGTCCAGGAGGCCGCTGCTCACGAGCGTCTTCCCCACGACGACGTCCGCCCGCCAGCGCGGCCGGTTCGCCAGCAGGTAGCGGATAGCCACCGCCAGGTAGTGGTTGGGATTCATGAGCCCTGTGCTCGGAGTGACGATCCCGTGCCGGTCGGCGTCGCCGTCGTTGCCGAAGGCGACCTGGTAGTCGTCCTTCAATGCGACGAGCCGGGCCATCGCGTAGGGGCTGGAGCAGTCGGTGCGGATCCGGCCGTCGTGGTCCACCGTCATGAATGAGAACGTGGGGTCGAGCGCGCGGTTCACCACCGCGATGTCCAGCCCGTAGGTCTCGTTGATGGGGTCCCAGTAGGGCAGCCCCGCCCCGCCCAACGGATCGACCGCCAGCTTCAGTCGCGCTCCGCGGATCGCCTCCATGTCGAGAACTTTGCGGAGGTCCTCGACGTACGGATGGAGCATGTCCCGCCGGTGCGTGGTGCCGGCGGCGAGCGCCGTCTCGTAGCTCGTGCGCTTCACGTCCGCGTTGCCGGCGCGCAGGAGCGTGTTCGCCCGGTCCTGCACCACGCGCGTGACGTCCGTGTCCGCGGGGCCCCCGTTCGGCGGGTTGTACTTGAAGCCGCCGTCCTCGGGCGGGTTGTGCGACGGTGTCACCACGATGCCGTCGGCGAGCCCGGTCCTGCGCCCTCGGTTGTGGGCGAGGATGGCCCGCGAGATCGCCGGCGTGGGCGTGCAGGCGGCCGCGCTCTCGATCACCGTCTCCACGCCGTTGGCGGCGAGGACCTCGAGGGCGCTCCGCTGCGCGGGCTCGGACAACGCGTGGGTGTCCTTGCCGAGGTAGAGAGGACCGTCCGTTCCCTGGCCACGCCGGTACTCGCAGATGGCCTGCGTGATCGCGAGGATGTGGCCCTCGTTGAAGCTCCCCCGGAGCGAAGAGCCCCGGTGCCCGCTCGTGCCGAAGGCCACGTGCTGCGCGGGATCGGCCATGTCGGGCTTTCGCTCGTAGTACTCGCGCTCGAGCCGGCGAAGGTCCACGAGCAGCTCTCGGGGGGCGGGCTTGCCGGCGAGCGGCGAGAGGGCGGGTGCTTTTTCGTCGGGCATGTGGTCACCCCTGGGCGAGGCCTCTAGGTTATTCGTTGCGCAGGGCGATGACGAGTCGTCCGGGCGGCGCTTGACCTGACCATAACTGTTGGTACGATGAATACAGAATGTTCGCGAACTCGCATTTCGCGCTCGCGACCCACGTGCTGACCGCCCTTGCCGTGAAGACGGACCGCCCGGTGACCTCCGCTGAGCTCGCCCGCAGCGTCAACACCAATCCCGCGTTCCTCCGGAGCCTGTTCGGGCGGCTCCGCGAGGCGGGCCTCATCGAGGTCTCGCTGGGCAAGGGCGGCGGGGCACGCCTCGCCCGGCCCGCGTCCCGCGTGACGCTCGCCGACGTCTACCGGGCGGTCGAGAAGGACTCGCCGGCCCAGCTCCACCACTGTGAGCCCGACAAGAAGTGCGTGGTCGGCCGGAACATCCTGCCCCTCCTGGACGAGGTCGTGCACGACGTGGAGGCCGCCACCCTGCAGCGGCTGTCGCGCCGCACGATCGCGGACCTCGCCGCCCAGATCGTCCGCCGGGGCTGAGCCTCGGGCACAACTCCCTGCCGGACCCGAGGTTTTTTTGGCGAACTAATCGTAACTATATCACGTACACAGTTTCATTATGCGGGCGGGCCGGATTCGGGCCCCCCGGGGAGGACGCGATGTCGAAGAAGCTCGAAGGGCGCGTTGCGCTCATCACAGGAGGGACGACGGGAATCGGACTGGCGACGGCGAAGCGGTTCGCCGCGGAAGGGGCCCGCGTGGTCGTGACCGGCCGCAACCCCGAGACTCTGGAGGAGGCCCGACGAGAGCTCGGAGACCGGGCGGAGGTCGTGGCGTCCGACGCCGCCGACCCGGTCCAGGTCGCCGAGCTGTTCGAGAGGGTGGCGCGCACGCACGGGCGCCTGGACGTCCTCTTCCTGAACGCGGGGATCGCGCGCTTCGCGCCGCTGGCCGAGGCGGACCCGCGGGACTTCGACGCGATGTGGACATTGAATGTGAAGGGGCCGTGGCTCGCCATGAAGCACGCGCTTCCGCTGCTGTCCGAGGGAGCGTCGGTCATCGTCAACTCGTCCGTCGCGGGACAGAAGGGACTTCCGGGAACCGCGGCCTACAGCGCTACCAAGGCTGCCCTTCGCGGGCTGATCCGGTCGGTGGCCGCGGAGCTCGCCGGACGCAAGGTGCGCGTGAACGCCGTGAGCCCGGGCCCCATCGAAACGCCGATCTTCGGAAAGATGGGCCTGCCCGCGAAGGAAGCGGCCGAGCTCGTGGACGGCATCGGCAAGGGGGTGCCGCTTGGGCGGATCGGATCCGCGGATGAGGTCGCCGCCGCCGCCACGTTCCTCGCCTCCGGCGAGGCGTCCTTCATCACGGGAAGCGAGATCGCGGTGGACGGCGGGTTCGCCCAGGTGTGATCGGGGCGGGGTCCCTCACCGCCCGCTCGTCGACAGCTCCCGGGCCACCGCGTCGGCCCCCAGGCCGATCAGGAACTCGAGCTGGTCGCTGCCGAGCTGCTCCTTCATCAGGGCGGTGAGGGTCGCCTTCTCGTCGTCGGTCAACGACGTCCGGCCCTGCGCCAGCGCCGCCACCTCCTTGCGGTAGCGGAGCAGGTAGTCCTTCTGCCAGCTCAGCATCTCCACGGTCCCCGGCTCGCCATGGCCCGGGTAGACGGGCATGTCCTCCACGAGGCCTTTGACCCGCTCGAGGTTTTGCAGCCAGGCGCCCGTGTGGCCGTCGCTCACGTAGGCGTGAACGTGGTTCAGGACAACATCGCCGATGAAAGCGGCGCGTCCGGCGCCGGACATCACCCAGATCGAATCGCTGTGGGACTCGCCGGGGCCGAGATCGTGGACGGTGAAAGTCAGCTCGTCGAAGGTCAGCGACTCGCGGTCCCGAACGATCCGGTCGGGAAAGGTCCGGCGGGCCGGCCACTCCGCGCCGAACGTGGGCGTCCACTGCTGCGCCTTCGCGGCGTCGCTCTCGCGAATCGTCCGGTCGACTCCGGCCGTGGCTAGTACGGGAACGCCGTCCGCCGGGCGGAGATTCGTGACGCCATTGTAGTGATCGGGATGCCCGTGGGTGAGCAGCACCGCCCGCAGCGGCTTGCCGAGCCCGGTCAGCATCGTCCGCAGCGCCTTGCTGTCCGTTTCCGTGAGCGTTGCGTCGATGGCCACGACTCCTCGAGCGGTCTCCACGAGGTAGGCGTTGGCCATGATGCCCGAGGCCGGGGAGGCGTACCGGTGTACAGCCCACGTGATTGCCCTCATGGGAATCCTCCTTTTCGGGGAGGAGTTCAGGACTCCCCGTTTGAGAGACAGACAAGTCTGTCTACTTGGCGAGAATGACAGGTCTGTATAATCGGCGTCAACTCTTTTTCGGGAGGGGACCGCGGTCATGGGGGTGTCGGCGCCACGAGATCGCCTGCTCGATACGGCGGGCCGGCTGTTCCAGCGCCACGGCTTCCCGGCCGTGGGCATCGACCGGATCCTGGCCGAGTCGGGCGTCGCGAAGATGACGCTCTATCGCCACTTCCCGTCCAAGGACGCGCTCATCGCCGCCTATCTGTCGCGGGCCGACGCGCAGTTCTGGAGCTGGGCGGAGAAGGCCATGGCCGGCGCCGAATCGCCGGAGGCGCGTCTCCTCGCCCTCTTCGAGGCGATCGAGAGCCTGGCCGCCAGCCCCGACTGCCTCGGGTGTGTCTTCCAGGGGGCGGTCATGGCGTTCCCCGAGCCGAGGCACCCGGGCCACCGCGTCGCGATGCGGCACAAGCAGGCCATGCGCGACCGCCTGAGCGCCCTCGCGGCGGCCGCAGGGCTGCGGCAGCCCGACCGACTGGCCTCGCAGCTCGCCCTGCTCATCGACGGCGCGTGGATCGCGGCCCGGACCTTCGACGCGAAGAACCGCCCCGTGGTCGGGATCACGGACACGGCCCGCACGCTGATCGAGGCCTACCGGCCCCCGTCCTCCGATCGTCCTCGAGGCCGGGTGCCGCCGACGGCCAGACGACGGGACTAGATGAGCTCCCGCGCGTGGGCCCTCTTCGTGGCCAGCTCCGTCATCTGGGGCGTTCCGTATCTGTTCATCAAGATTGCCGTCGATGCGGGCGTGCCGCCGGCGTTCGTGGCGTGGTCGCGGATCGCGCTCGCCGCGCTGCTCCTCTTGCCCCTGGCGAGCCGCCGCGGCGCCCTCCGCGGCCTGCGGGGGCGTGGCCGCGCCATCGTGGCCTATGCGGCGTGCGAGGTCGCCGTGCCCTTCGTGCTGATCGCCCTCGGCGAGCGGCACCTCACGTCGTCCCTGGCCGCGATCCTCGTGGCCACGATGCCGCTCCTCGTCGCGCTCCTGTCGCTGGGCCTGCGGTCCGCCGACCGGCCGACCGGCCCGAGGCTGATCGGGCTCGTGCTCGGATTCGGTGGCGTCATCGCCCTGCTCGGCATCGACGTCGCGGGCAAACCTGCCGAG
Organism: Acidobacteriota bacterium; assembly: GCA_046726955.1. Taxonomy (GTDB): domain Bacteria; phylum Acidobacteriota; class Vicinamibacteria; order Fen-336; family Fen-336; genus CAVPGH01. Next base: position 2,265 of record JBKPBQ010000325.1, on the reverse strand, counting down.
CTGCTCGGCGCGGCGCTGGTCCTCCTGGCGACGCTCGGGTACGCGATCGCGCCGTTCATCGTTAGCCGTCACCTTGTCGATCTCGACCCCCTCGGGCCCGTCGCCGCCAGCCTGACGGTCGCCGCGATCGCCCTCCTCCCCGCCGCCCTCGCGGCCCCTCCCGACGGGATGCCCGGTCTCGCCGGGTGGGCGTCCATCGTCGTGCTCGGAGTCGTCTGCACCGCACTCGGGCTCGTCGTCTTCTTCCGGCTCATCCTCGAAGCGGGTCCGAGCCGGGCGAGCGTCATCACCTACGTGAACCCCGTCGTGGCAGTTGTTTTCGGCATGCTCGCGCTCGGCGAGCGCCTCGGGGCCGTGTCGATTGCCGGGCTCGCCCTCATCCTCGGCGGCTCCTGGCTGTCGACGGGCGGGGGCCGATCGCACTAGCGCTCGTCGAGGTCGTACTTGCGCCGTACCCCCTTGACGTACCACGCCCAGGGCAGCGCGCTCTTGAGGCGCGGCAGCCAGCTGGCTTCGGCTCCCACGCGATACCGCAGCCTGGGCGAGCGGCTGCTGACGACGCGGACTACGCATTCTGCTACGTGGGCGGGAAGCAATCGCCCCGTCTGCTCGGCCCGCCGGATGGCGTCGAGCGCGCGCTGTCGGGGCCCGTCGTACGCGGCGATCGTCTCCTTCGGCTGCACCGCCGTGTCCCGCCCTTCCGAGCGGAGCGGCCCCGGCTCGATCAACGACACGTGGATTCCGAGCGGCCTGACCTCGTGCCACAGTGCCTCCGAGTACGCCTCGAGCGCCGCCTTGGAAGCGGCGTACACGGCACCGAAGGGTGGGGCGTTCAGGCCGGCCAGCGAGCTGATGTTGACGATTCTCCCTCCGCTGCTCCGGCGCAGGATTGGGAGCACTGCGCGCGTCACCCGGTGCATGCCCAGGAAGTTCGTCTCGAAGAGCGCCCTCGCCTCCTCGATGCTCGTCTCCTCGACCGCTCCGTGAAACCGGTAGGCCGCATTGTTGACGAGTACGTCGAGCCTGTCCGCACGCCGGCGCACTTCATCGATCGCCGCCCCTACCGACTCCTCCAACCGCACGTCGAGCGGCAGGAGTGGAACCTCCGTCCCGGCCTCCCGGCCTTCCGGCCGCCGGCTCGTCCCGAACACCTGATACCCCTGCGCTTTCAGCGCAAGGGCGAGGGCCCTCCCCAGCCCGCCTCCCGCCCCGGTGACGAGCACAACCCTGGGCAGCGGGCTGGTCTTCGTCGGGCCGTCCCTCCCTGTTTCGTCCGCTGTCCCCATGCCCGCAGTACTCATCCTCGCCTTCCGAAACTCGCCCGGAAGTCGAGCCGCTAGGCGGGGACGTCCACGAACCCGGGCGTCGGTCGCGCCCGGCGGAAGCGGTCCGAGCCGTCCTTCGCGCTCCCGTTCATCCGGCGGTCCTCTTCTGGTCGGGCGCCGCTCGCTCGAAGAGCCCCTCGCGGACGACGGCTGCGCTTTCGATCCACGCACGGTCGCGTTGGAGCAGGAGGCGGAAGGTCAGCCCATGCGTCATGAGGAGCAGCGGTACGAGGGCCACCGGAATGAAATAGGCGGCGCCTTGCAGTCCCGGGGCGAAGTCCAACCGGATGCCTTCGTAGACCGCGTGGAGCAGATCCGCGGTTCCCAGGACGTTGAACGCCCAGACCAGGACCACAGCGAAGGGGGTCCGAAGCAGCGCGATCGAGAGCAACGCGAGGATCGCCGTGGCGAAATCGCCGTAAGCCGCCGGACCAGCGAAGGACACGGGCAGGTCCGTCGAGACGACGCCGGGCACGATGAAGGAGAGGCCCACGAAACGGAAGGCGTGGAGCATCAGGATGGGACGCAACGCGTCGGCTCGGCGTCGGCCGCGCAGCGCGGGCCAGATGTACTCCCGCGCGACGATCCCCCACGCGATGAAACCCAAGAGCACGCTGAGATTGAACGCGAGTCGCGGAGACACTGTCGTTTGCCGCTTCCGCCCCCGGCTTCGAGCAGCGGGCGCCCACGCCGCTCGCTCGTGCCATCACTCCAATGTTAGGAAGCGGGACGACGCGCGGCGTGAAAATCGCGTTCAATCTCCGTATTTCGGGCCGGAGACGCTACTTCTCCTCGCGCTTCACTCGGTCAATTCGAGCCCCACGAACCGCAGGCCGTCGGCGCGCTCGAGCTGCAGCACGACCGCGTCGCCCGGCGTCAACGTTTCGAGCACGCTGCGCAGCGCCTTGACGTCGGTCACCGTCGACGAGTTCACCGCGTG
>JBKPBQ010000324.1:0-6760 GCA_046726955.1 Acidobacteriota bacterium | reverse complement strand
ATCCTCCTCCGGCGTTTGGCGTCCACGGAGTTGTACACGGCCCGCCCACCGAGCGGATGGAGCCGATCGCCGAATGGCAATCGACATTCCGCGGGAGTACCCTCGTATATCACCGAGAACCGTTACGGAGGTGACTCAATGAACGCGAAGCTTGCCGTCTGTCTCGTCGCCTGTTGCTCCCTCGCCGCCGCGGGCTACGCCCAGCAGGCTCCGCCCATCCCGAAGCCGGGTCCCGAGCACGAGGTGCTCAAGCAGGACGTCGGGACGTGGGACGCCACGGTCGAGATGGTCGAGCCCGGCAAACCCACCCCCACCGTCTCCAAGGGCACGGAGACGACGTCGATGGTCGGGGGATTGTGGGCGGTCAGCAACTTCAAGAGCGAGATGATGGGCCAGCCCTTCGAGGGCCACGGCACCGTCGGCTTCGACACGAACAAGAAGAAGTACGTCAGCACCTGGGTGGACTCGATGTCCACCGGCTTCATGACCGGCGAGGCGACGTACGATTCCAAGACGAAGACGATGACGGGTGTGATGGAAGGCTTCGACCCCGGTCAGGGCAAGAACGTGAAGATGAGGGAAACCACCGAGTGGAAGGACGCGGACACCAAGGTCTTCACGATGTACATGACGGGGCCCGACGGCAAGGAGGCCCCGATGATGAAGATCACCTACAAGCGCCGCAAGTAGGCGCGATCTCGAAAGACACGAGGCGGCCCCGGGAGGGGTGACAGACGACCCCTCCCGCCGCGGCGCGGGCCGAAGCTCAGACGCCGCCCGCGATCGCGGGGACGATGGCCACCGTGTCTCCCGGCTTCAGGGCCGTGCCCTTGCCGGAGAGGAAGCGGATGTCCTCCTCGTTGAGGAAGAGCCGCACGTAGCTCCTGAGCTCTCCCGTCGGGTCGCAGAGGCGATCGCGCAGGCCCTTGTGCCGCGCTTCGAGCGCGTCGATCAGGCCCGAGACGTCGCTCGCCTCCACCTCCACCTCGTCGGCTCCTCCGGTGAGGCCGCGGAGCGGCCCCGGTATCTGCACGCGTACGGCCATGGCACCTCCTGTCATTCGACGTCCAGCGGCTCTTCTTCGAAGGACTGCGACGCGTCGCGGAACACCCAGGCCGTGGGAACGGCCCGCTCGCCCTTCTCGACGCCGACCACGACGTGGAACACCCCGTCCGAGATCCCCTCCGCGGCGATGCGGCGGTCCGTCTCCGACGGGCGCGCGGGGTGGTCGGGATGGCTGTGGAAGTATCCGACGATCTCCTCCCCGCGGTCGCGGGCCTCGCGCGTGATGCGGATCTGGTCCTCGGGGGCGATCTGGTACCGCACGCGCGGCTGCTCCTGCTCGCGGTTGACCACGGGCACCACCCGCTTCACGCGGGCCGGCGACCGGATGACGCCGACGAGCACCCCGCAGGCCTCGAACGGGTAGCGCGCGCGCGCCTCCGCGAGCATCGCGTCGAGCTCCTCCCGGCCGATCCTCACGGGCGCTCCCCGAGGTAGCGCTCGCCGCCGTCGGGAAGCAGGACCACCACCGTCCCCGAGTCGAGCCCCCGCGCGATCTCGCGGGCCGTCCACAGCGCCGCTCCCGCGGAGTGACCCACGAGAAGGCCGTCGGACTCCAGCACCTCCGCGCAGACGGCGCGGCCGTCCTCGGTGGAGACGCGGCGGCGCTCGTCGGCCACGCGCGGGTCCCAGATCCCGGGGACGATCGCGCTGTCCAGATGCTTCAGCCCCTCGAGGCCGTGCAGGGGCTCGTCGGGCTCCGCCGCGATCACGCGGATCCGCGGGTTGCGCTCGTGGAGGTAGCGTCCAGTGCCGACGATCGTGCCCGTCGTGCCCAGGCCCGCGACGAAGTGCGTGACGCGCCCTTCCGTCTGCGTCCAGATCTCGGGACCCGTCGTCCGGTAGTGGGCGAGCGGGTTGGCGGGATTCCGGTACTGGTCGGCGTAGAAGTACCGGTCGGGCTCCGCGGCCACCTTCTCGCGCACGTGCAGCATCGCCCCGTCGGAGCCGGAGAACGCGTCGGTGAAGACGAGCCGGGCGCGGTAGGCGCGGCAGAGGCGCTGCCGATCCTCCGAGACGTTCTCGGGCATGACGAGCTCGACCTCGTAGCCCTTGGCGCGGCCCACGAGGGCGAGGCCGACCGCGGTGTTGCCCGACGAGGAATCGATGATCGTGCGGCCGGGCCGGAGCGCCCCCGTCCGCTCGCCCTCGGTGACGAGCGAGAGCGCCGTCCGGTCCTTGACCGAGCCGCCCGGGTTGAACCACTCGCACTTCGCCCAGAGGCCGACGCGGGCGGGCACGCCGGGCAGCCGCAGCCGGACGAGCGGAGTGTTCCCGATCGTCTCGACGATCGACGCGTACGCGCGGTCGGGGGCGACGGCCGCGGGGGCGTCGAGACGGGAAGCCGCGGACTTCACGCCTTGACGACCTCCGGCGCGCGGGGCTCGAAGTGGCACGACCACTCGAGGTCGGTCGGAGCCTTGATCGTCGGGGCGTCCCCGCAGACCGCGCACTTCGGGTCGCGCCGCACCTTGAACTGCCGGAACGTCATGGCGAGCGCGTCGTAGGTGAGGAGCCGGCCGACGAGCAGATCGCCCTTGCCGAGCAGCGCCTTGATCGCCTCCGTGGCCTGGATGAGGCCTACGACGCCGGGAAGCACGCCGATGACACCGGCCTCGTCGCACGACGGGGCGAGCTCCGCGGGCGTGGGCTCCGGGTAGAGGCAGCGGTAGCACGGCCCCTGGCGGGGGACGAACGTCGAAGCCTGGCCGTCGAAGCGGAAGATGCTGCCGTAGACGTTCGTCTTGCCCGTGAGCACGGCCGCGTCGTTGACGAGGTACTTCGTGGAGAAGTTGTCGCAGCCGTCGAGGATGACGTCGTAGGGCGCGATCACGTCCATCACGTTGCCCGCCTCGAGCCGAAGGTCGTGGCGGACGACCGTCACGTCGGGATTGAGCGCCCGGATCGTGGCCTCGGCGGACTCCGTCTTGCTCTTTCCCACGGAAGCGGTCGTGTGCAGGACCTGGCGCTGGAGGTTGGAGAGATCCACCACGTCCGAGTCCACGACGCCGATCGTGCCCACGCCGGCCGCGGCGAGGTAGAGACCAGCGGGAGAGCCGAGCCCGCCCGCGCCGATGAGGAGCGCTTTCGAGGCGAGGAGCTTCGCCTGGCCCGCCTCGCCGACCTCCGGCACGAGCAGGTGACGGCTGTAGCGCTTCTTCTGCTCCGCGCCCAGCGTCTTCGGGACCTCGATCGGGAAGCCGGACTCCTTCCATTTCGTGAAGCCGCCCTGCATCGAGACGACGCGCGTGTAGCCGAGCTCCTGGAGCGACTTCGCCCCGAGCGCGCTCCGCGTGCCGCCCGCGCAATAGACGACGACCTCCTGGTCCTTGTCCTTGACCTTCTCCTCGACCTGCAGCTCGAGGTAGCCGCGCGGGATGAAGACGGCGCCCGGCACGTGGCCCTGCGACCACTCGTCCGCCTCCCGGACGTCGAGGAGGACGGCTCCCGCGCCGGCCAGCGCGCGTGCGTCCGCCGTGGAGACCTCGCGGATCTCCCCTTTGACCTTCCGGATCAGCTCCTTGAACGTGGTCACGTATCCCTCCCCGGAGGTCCCGAGGAGGTGCGCCGGGCCGAGGCAGAGCTTCGGCGGGCGATCCCGTGCGGCGGGTGAAGCCAGGATAGCACGAAACCCGCGTGCTACAATCCCGACCTCGCCCGTTCTATGGAGAAAATCCTCGAAGGGAGCCTCGCCGGCTTCGAGGTGCCCGACCTCCTCGCGTTCCTGGGTCAGGGCGGACGCACGGGCGTGCTGGTGCTGGAGCGCCCGGACACCGAGACCAAGCTCTTCTTCCGCGAGGGACGGCTCGTCTACGCCTCGTCCACGCACGAGATGCTGCGCTTCGGCGCGACGCTCGTCCGCCTCGGGAAGGTGGCGGCGCCCGTCCTCGACCGCGCGCTGCAGAAGTACCGCGGGGCTCGCATCGGCCAGGCCCTCCTCTCGGAGAAGATCGTGAGCGAGGAGGAGCTCGCCGCCTTCCTGAAGGTCCACGTCTCCGAGGTCATCTTCCACACGTTCCCCTGGGGGGACGGGCTCTTCACCTTCTACGACCACGTCCCGCCGCCCGCGACGGCGGTTACGCTCGAGATGGACCTCGTGAACCTCGTCCTCGAGGGCGTGCGCCGGCAGGATCCCGGGGAGGCCGTCAACGACCTCGTCGGGGACCGCGAGCGCGTGGTGGAGGCGCTCGTGAACCCCGAGCGCGTGAAGCAGTCGGCGGCCCTCACCCGCGAGGAGTGGCGGGTCTTCTTCCTCGTGGACGGCCGGCGCACGATCCACGACATCTGCCAGCTCGTGGCGAGCGCGGACGACAAGCCGACGCTGCAGATCCTCTACCGCCTGCTCCGCTCGCGCTTCGTGGGGCTCGCCCCGCAGCGGCCGGAGCGCAAGCAGTCCGTCCCCAAGGAAGCGCTGGGGACGCAGAAGATGCCGGACCTCAAGCCGGACGCGCCCCCCTCGGTGGAGTTCCGCCACGCTCTGCCCGTGCGCAAGCCCGCCGACGACACGCACGAGATCGTGAGCAAGAAGGCCGAGCAGTATCTCGCCGACGCGGGGAAGCTCACGGTGAGCCGGCTCATCCTCGTCGGATCCGACGGCAAGGAGACCTCGTTCCCCCTCATCCGCGACAGCTACACCCTGGGCCGGCATCGCAACAACGACATCGTGATCACGGACCCCAAGGTCTCGTCCTTCCACGGCCGCATCGACAGGAACCCCGACGGCTTCCACGTCGTGGACCTGAAGAGCCGCAACGGCTGCTGGGTGAACGGCAAGCGCATGGAGAGCGCGCTGCTCAAGACCGGCGACGAGATCCGCGTGGGAGCGGCCCGTCTCCTCTACAAGGTGGACTACACCTCGGCCGTCGGGGCTTCGTAGTAGGCTTCGGGCGTGGCCGAGATCCAGCCGTTCCCCGGAATCCTCTACGGCGTCCCCGAGGCCGAGCTGCCGCGCGTCCTCGCCCCGCCCTACGACGTGATCCCTCCCGCCTACCAGGACGAGCTCTACGCGCGCGATCCGCGCAACGTCGTGCGCCTCGAGCTGAACCGCACGCCGGGAGACGCGGGTTACGTGGAGGCGGGGGAGACCTTCCGCCGCTGGCGCGAGGAAGGCGTCCTCGTCACCGACCCGGTGCCCGCGCTCTACGCCGTGGAGCAGACCTTCACGGTCGAGGACAAGACGCGGCGGCGCTTCGGTCTCCTCGCCCGCTTCCGCGCCGTGGACGCGAGCGAGCGGGTGATCCTTCCCCACGAGCAGACGCGGGCCTTGGCGCGGGAGGACCGCTTCAAGGCGCTCCGCGCGACGCGGGCCAACTTCAGCCCGATCTTCATGATGTTCGCCGACCCGGAGAACCACTTCAGCCCGCTGCTCCTGGAGTCCATCTGCCACGCCCCCGCCCTCCGCTACACGGACGACGGGGACGTCGCGCACCGCGTGTGGCGGGTGACCGAGCCGGGGCTCGTCTCCGGCTTCCGCGAGCTCCTCGCCGGGGCGCGCGCCTACATCGCCGACGGTCACCACCGCTACGCGACCGCGCTCCGCTACCGCGACGAGGCGGGGCCCGAAGGCGCGTGGACCTACGGTTACTTCACGCCGATGGGGGTCCCGGGGCTGGTCGTGCTGCCCTACCACCGCATCCTGTCGGAGGGGCCGTCGCTCGAAGACGCGCGCAAGCGCCTCGCCGCGCACTTCGACCTGTCCGAGGCCCCCGATGTCCGCTCCGCGGCCGATCGGGTGGCGGCATCGACGGCAACCCACGCCTTCGCGCTCGCCCAGCCCGGCGCGGGCGCGCTCGTCGCGGAGTCGCGAGAGAGCGCGCTCGCGCTCGTGGCCCCCGACGCGCCCCCGAGCCTGCGCGCCCTCGACACGTACTTCCTCCACCAGGTCGTGCTGGGCCGGCTGCTCGAGATCCCGGACTCTGCCGTGCGCTACGTCCACTCGCTGCGCGAGGCCGAGGAGGCGGTGGCCGCGAGCGCGGCGCGGCTCGCGGTGCTGCTGCGGGCGACGCCGGTGCGCCAGATCGTGGACGTCTCGGAAGCGGGGGAGTCGATGCCCGCGAAGAGCACGTTCTTCCACCCGAAGCTTCCTTCCGGGCTGGTGATCCACCCGCTGGTCGTCTGATGCCCTTCGATCCCCGGGCCTTCGGTCCCGCGACCGCGGAGCAGCTCTATCGTGTGCCTTACGCGACGCGGGCGGCGGAGGCGGCTTCGTTCGCCGCGGCGGAAGGGCTTCGTCCTGCGGCCGAGGACCGCGTGAGGGTGGGCCTGCTCGCCGTGGACGTGCAGAACACGTTCTGCCTTCCCGACTTCGAGCTGTTCGTGGGCGGCCGCTCGGGACGCGGGGCCGTGGACGACAACGCGCGCCTCTGTGCGTTCGTCTATCGCAACCTCGACCACCTGACCCAGGTCGCGGCCACCCTCGACACGCACAGCGCGTTCCAGATCTTCCACCCCGTCTTCTGGGTCGACGAGCACGGCGAGCCCCCGCCTCCGAACACGATCGTCTCCGCGGACGACGTCGAGCGCGGCCGCTGGCGCGTCAACCCGCGCCTGGCCGCTTTCGTCGCCCCCAAGGGCTTCGACCTCGACGCCTACGCGCGCCACTACGCGCGGTCGCTGCGCGACGGGGGCAAGTACCCGCTCATGATCTGGCCCTACCACGCGATGCTCGGCGGGCTGGGCCACGCGCTCGTCTCCGCGG
>JBKPBQ010000323.1:0-3987 GCA_046726955.1 Acidobacteriota bacterium | reverse complement strand
CTCCCCAGGTGACGCTGAACCTCGGCCTGCGCTGGGAGATGGACACGGACGTCAAGAACATCAGCGGCTACCCCGACACGAACCCGATCGTGGCCGACTTCTACCACGGTGAGCGCAAGCGCGACGGGAACAACTTTGGTCCGCGCATCGGAGTGAACTGGGCGAGCGCTTCCGGCGGGCTCAGCCTGCACGGCGGCTGGGGGATCTACTACGACCGGATCACGCTCGAGCTCACGACGCTCGAGCGCGGGCTCGACGGCCGGGCGCTTCCCGTCGAGGTCAGGGCAGGCAACGTCTTCTTCCTCGACCAGGCCACGGGCCAGTTCCCGCCCTTCGCGCCGTCTCTCTCCAATCCCTTCACCGGGTTCATCCTCCCCGGCGCGGGCGCGTCCGGCATCAACATCATCGACAACCAGATGGAGACGCCGCAGGTCCAGCAGTGGAACGTGGGCGCGGAGGTGCGGCTGGCGAAGAGCCTCTACGTGCGCGCGGACGGCCTCTACAACAAGGGCACGAAGTTCATCCTCGGCGTCCCCGTGGGCACCGTGTTCAACCCGGTCGTGGGCGGACCGGATCGTGTCGTGAACCTCGAATCGAGCGTGGGGACGCGCTACAAGGGCCTGCTCATGTCGCTGGAGCGCCGCGGCGGGCGTTACCAGTTCCTCGCCTCCTACACGCTCTCCAAGTCGGAGAACTACTCGAACGACGACCAGATCCCGTTCTCGAACGGTCCCATCGACCCCAACGACCTGCAGCGCGAGTTCGGCCCCAGCCCCAACGATCGGCGCCACCGCTTCACGCTGTCCGGGTCCGTCGACCTCCCCGCGGGGTTCCGGATCGCGCCGCTCTTCACGTGGTCCACGGGCGTGCCCATGGACATCCTCATGCCCGACGCGTCGAGCCGCGTCCCCACGCTGCAGCGCAACGCGGGAGGACGCGTCTTCGAGACGGCGGCCCAGCTCAACGCCTACCTCCGCGGGCTGAATGCCAACGGAGGGATCGATGGTACGCTCCTGCCCCTCGTGAGCGACGACGCGCAGTTCAGCGACAGCTTCAGCTCGTTCGACATGCGTGTCTCCAAGACGTTCCACTTCGGGGCCCGGTCGCTCGAGGCGCTCGCCGAGGTCTTCAACCTCTTCAACGTGACGAACATCCTCGGGGTCTCCACGCGCAACTACTCGGGATATGCGAACGTGCTCGCCCGCGACTCCAACGACCCGTCGAGCCCCGGCTATCTGCACTCCTCGAACTTCGGGCAGGCGGTGACCACGGCGGGCGGCGTCTTCGGCTCCGGCGGGCCGAGGGCTTTCCAGCTCGGGCTGCGGTTCCAGTTCTGAGGAGGTGCCGGCCCTGACGGACGCGTCACCGGCGTCGCCGGCCCGATCCCTGGGGCTCGTGCCCGCGACCTGCCTCATCGTGGGGCAGGTCGTGGGCATCGGGATCTTCCTCACGCCCGCCGAGATGGCGCGCGGGCTCGGGGCGTCGGGCCTCGTCTACTCGATGTGGCTGCTCGCCGGCTTCATGGCCCTCACGGGGGCGCTCTGCTACGGCGAGCTCGCCTCGCGCTTTCCCGAGGCCGGCGGCGCCTACGTCTACCTCCGCGAGGCCTGGGGCGAGCCGTTCGCGTTCCTCTACGGGTGGAAGTGCCTGCTCGTGATGGACCCGGGAATCACCGCCGCGCTCGCCGCGGGCCTCGCCGAGTACGTCGCGTACCTCGTGCCGCTGGATCCGTCGGGCAAGAAGGTCGCGGCCGTGCTCGTGATCCTTCTCGTGGCCGCCGTCACCGCCGTCGGCACGCGCGCGGCCGCGAGCACGCTCGTCCTCGTCACCGCGCTGAAGCTCGGCCTGCTCGCCGTGATCGTGGTCTGGGGGTTCGCCTCGGGCGGCGTCGAGTGGGCGCGCGTGCTGCCCTCGTTCGCGCGTCCGGCCGATGCCGCGCCTCTCGTGGCCGCTCTCGCCGGAGGCTTCGTCTCCGCGTTCTTCTCGTACGGCGGCTGGTGGGAGGCCGCGCGGATGGCAGGCGAGGTCCGCGATCCCCAGCGCACGCTGCCGCGGGCCTTCGTGCTCGGCATCGCCGTCGTGACGGTGGCCTACATCCTCACGAGCGCGGTCTTCCTGGGCCTCGTGGCCTCCGCGGCGACCCGGGACGCCGACGCCTTCGCCGCCCGCGTCGGCGAGCGGCTCTTCGGACCCGCGGGAGGCACGGTCCTCGCGTTAGGCGTCGTCGTCTCCGTCCTGGGGAGCCTGGGGGCGGTGATGCTGGGCTCGCCGCGACTCTACGTGGCCCTGGCGCACGACGGCCTCTTCCCCGCCCGGTTCGGCCGCCTGCATCCGCGGCTCGGCACTCCCGCCACCGCCATCGCGCTCCAGGCCGCGCTCGCCACCGTGCTCGTGCTGGTGGGGACGTTCTCCGAGATCGTCGCCTACTTCGTGTTCGTGACGGTGGCCTTCATCGCCGCGAGCGTGGCGTCCCTTTACCGGCTGCCTCCGGCGGCGGAGGGCTTTCGCACGCCCCTGCGCTCGCTGACTCCCGCCGTCTTCGTCGGTCTCTCCGTCCTGCTCCTCGCCCTGCTCGCGGCCGGCCGGCCGAAGCAGGCGTTCCTCGGGGTGGCGGTGGTCGCGCTCGGCGCACCCTTCTACGTGCTGCTGCGACGCCGCGGCGTCCTCGGCGTGAGGGCAGCGTGAGCGGTCGGCTATCGGCGCTCCCCGCGGGCCTGCGCCAGCGTCGCCGCCAGGCGGTCGGAGAGGCCGGCGTAACCGTCGCGAGCGATGCCGGCGGCGCGCTCGCGGTAGGAGTCCATGTCCTCGGGCGTCCAGGTGGCGAGGCCGTCCACGTAGCGGTTGAACATGCAGAAGGCGGCGGCGATCAGGACCGTGTCGTGGATCTCGCGATCGGTCGCGCCTTCCCGGCGCGCGCGCGCCACATCCTCGGTGAGGACGCTCTTCCCGCCCTGCTGGACCTTGCCCGCGATGGCGAGGAGAGCCTTCAGCTTCGCCGGAATGGGAGCACGCTCGGGATCGCGCTTGGCCTGGTCCACGAGCGCCTCGTCGCCGAGGTAGTGGGCGGCGATCGCGGCGTGGCTGCGCTCGCAGTACGTGCAGTCGTTGCGCACCGACACGTGGGCGGCGATGAGCTCGCGGTCGGCGCGCGAGAGCGTGCTCTCGCCCCGCATCAGGACGTCGGTCAGCTCGCCCATGGGCTTCGCCGTCTCCGGCCGGAACGCGAGGGGGCCGCGAATCCCGGGCATCCCCTCCGGCAGCTCGATGTGGGCCATGTCTTCGCGTCTCCTTCGTGGTTACCCTGTGTCCCGACGACCCGCCCAGACTGCCACAGGGTCTGGGCCGAAGCCAGCTAGGACCGATGCGCACCCTCGAATCCACGCAGAGCTTCGGCCTCCGCCGGGACCTCGTCCTGCTGCAACGGATCGGCCTCATGTTCTTCCAGTACCTCGTGGCGGGAGGCCGGCTGCGCCGGGAATACCGCCGCAAGGAGGCCCGGGGCGAGACCTTCTGGCTCGACGCGGGCGGGCCCACGCGTCACCGCGAAGAGCCGCTGCGGGCGAAGCGATGAGGCCGGAGGCTCCGCCGCCGCCCGTCTACGCGTTCGGTTACCTGTCGCCGCCCGAGTCGGGGAACGTCATCAACGGGCTCGGAGAGACGGAGAAAGCGCGCGCGCGACAGGTCTTCCACAGCAGCTCCGGCGAGCCTCTCGCCTGGAAGGCGCTCGACGACTTCTTCAGCCTGATCAACCCCTGGTCCGTCGTCCGCCACGTGCTCTTCAACACCTGGCAGCTGCGGCGCTCCGAGGGACCCGTGGCGGCCGTGAGGCGGGAGGTGAGCGACTCCGCCGCGATGGCCGCCGAGGTGAAGGCTCTCGCGCGCCGGCTCGGCGCGTCGGTCGTCGGCTGCACCGAGGTGACGGAGGACGCGCTCTACGAGGGCCGCGAGCCCGGGCTGCGCCACGCGGTCTGCCTCGGCCTCCAGATG
>JBKPBQ010000322.1:0-8132 GCA_046726955.1 Acidobacteriota bacterium | reverse complement strand
CTCGGGCGGCGTGCTGCGCTGGGAGCCCGTGCACCAGGCCGTCCTCGTGGGCGCAAGCCTCTACGTCCCAGGCGCCGGGGGGACGGTTTTCCGCGTGGACGCGGCCCAGGGGGTCGCCGATCCGCGCATCAATCCCTTCGGCGGGAGCGTCGATCCCTCGATCTTCGTAGCGGGGCCGCTCTCCGCCGACGCCGGCGGCACCGTCTACTACAACGCCCTCCAGCTGGACCTAACGGACCCCTGGCGGCGCGACGTCCGGGACGCGTGGCTCGTGCGGGTCGCCCCCGACGGCAGCGCGCGCACGGTCCGCTTCGCGACTCTCACCCCGCGCGCTCCCGGTGCCGGCGATCCCTGTGTTGGCGCTTTCTCCAACGAGCCTCTCCCCTGGCCCCCCGCGCGCGACGCCCTTCCGCCGACCGCACCCTGCGGATCGCAGCGCCCCGGTCTGAACGTTGCCCCCGCCATCGGTCCGGACGGGACGATCTACACGGTGAGCCGGGCCCACTTCAATCCCCGGTTCGGATACCTCGTGGCCGTGAACCCAAGCCTCACGCCCGTGTGGAACGCCTCCCTGAACGCCCGCTTCTCGGATGGGTGCGGGGTGCCGGCCTCGGAGGGCGGCGTCCTACCCCCGAACGGGACTCCCGGCGGCTGCCGGTCCGGCTCGCGACGCGGCGTCGATCCCCAGACCAACCTGCCCGGAAGCGGGCGCGTGGTCGACGAGTCCACGGCCTCGCCCGTGGTCACGCCCGACGGCGTGCTCTACGGCGCCCACACCCGCTACAACTACTCGCGCGGGCACCTGATGAAGTTCACCCCCGCAGGGACCTACGTAACGGCCTACGCGTTCGGCTGGGACGTGACTCCGGCCCTCGATGTGAACGGGGGCGGGTACTCGATCCTGGTCAAGGACAATCACTATCCCGGGACCGGCTCCTACTGCGCCGACCCCGCCATCTGCGGGAGCGATCCCCTGGGAGGCGCCCACGCGATCAGCCGCCTCCGCGGCGACACCCTCGTCCCCGAGTGGTCGGTGCACAGCCCGCAGGGCGCCGAGTGGTGCATCAACGCTCCCGCGGTGGACCGCAACGGAACGACCTACGTCCTCAACGAGGACGGTGCCCTCTACGCGATCGCGCCCGACGGGTCGATCGCGAAGCGCACGTCCCTGGGCGCGCCCCTCGGAGCGGCCTACACCCCGCTCTCCCTCGACGGCAGCGGCCGCGTCTACGCCCAGAACGCCGGCCACCTGTTCGTGCTGGGGCGGTAGGGCGGTCGCACGCCCGTCGGCGCCCCGGGGGATGTCCGGCCTGCGCTCACATCCCCGCCGCCTGCATCCGCTTCTGCACGTCCTCGTCGTCCGGGAACTCCGTGCGCAGCGTCTGCAGCGCGGCCATAGCCCCTTCGCGCTGCCCCTTCTTGAAGAGCGCGTCCACCATGAGGAGCCCGTGGCGGAGGCGGAGGCGCCGGTGCTCCTTGGGAACGGAGACGCGCCCCAGCACCTCGAGGGCCGCCCCCGCGTCCTTCAGGTCCACGAGCCGCGACTCCGCGACCAGGAGCTGGACGTCGAGGTCGGACGGGTAGCGTCGCGACATCTCCTCGAGGAGCCGCGCCGCGTCGCCCGGCCGCCCGTCCTTCCGATCGGCGTCGAGCAGGTGGAAGGCCCCGGCGAGGAAGACGTGGTCGCGATCGGCCGCGTCCGCGCTGCGCATGCCCACCCCTCCGGCGAAGGAGTAGACGACCGTCCCCCCCTTGTTCGCGGTCGTGACGAGGAGGACGAGGCCGAGCACGCCGAGACCGGCGGAAGCGAGCAGGACGGACCGTTCCTGCCGGCGTCCGCCCAGGAAGAAGGCGACGGCCTCGAGAATGCCGATCACGAAGAAGAGGCGCACCGTCCACTCGCCCCAGAACATGTGGCTCGCGACGGCATCCGCCGCCCACGGGATGCGCACGACCGGAACGCTCGCCGCTTCTCCCGTCCACCAGGCGAGAAGGGCGAGGAGTGCACCCAGGATCAGGAAGAGCGAGGCCGCCTGCGAGGAGAAGGGAGCGCGGCCGAGCAAGCTGAGGCCGCGCAGGATGACCCCCGCGACGAGCCAGGCGATCACGAAGTGGACGACGACCGGGTGCCAGTAGCCGAGATCCATCATCATCAGATCACCGTGCCGTCGGGGATGACGGCGTCCTTGGGGACGATCACGATCCCGTCCCGGATGAAGTAGTCCTTCCCGTCCTTCTCGCGCTCTCCGGCCTCGTTGACGATCCGGACCCCCCGCCCGATGCGCGTGTTCTTGTCCACGATCGCGCGCTCGATCACCGAGTCCTCGCCCACGCCCAGGGGTGGGTGGCCGCGCGCGCGCATGCGGTCGATCTCCTCGAGCGTCTCGTAGTAGTCGGCGCCGAGGAGGAGGCTCTGCCGGATCTTGGCCCCGCGCCCGACGCGGGAGCGGATCCCGATGACAGCGCGCTCCACCTCCGCCCCCACCAGGATGCAGCCTTCGGAGACGAGCGAGCTGCGCACGGTGCAGCTCTCCACCTTGGTCGCGGGCAGGAACCGCGGGTGCGTGTAGACGGGACGGGCCGCGTCGTAGAAGTCGAAAGGAGGGACGGCGTCGGTCTGGGCGAGGTTGGCGTGGTAGTAGGACGCGATCGTCCCCACGTCCTCCCAGTATCCGCGGTGGAAGTGGGCGTGCACCCGCATCTCGCCGAGCGCCCAGGGGATCACGTTGCGGCCGAAGTCCACGAGGGCGGCATCGGCGAGCCCGCGCTCGAGCGCGTCCGCCCCGAACACGTAGATCCCCATCGAGGCGAGCCAGCCCTTGCCGTAGCCGGGGATCTCCGACTCGAGCTCGCCCAGCCGCTCCGCCTTCGGCTTCTCCTCGAACTGCACGATCCGCCCCTGGCGGTTCACCTTGAGGATGCCGAAGCCCGTCGCCTGCTCGGCGCTCACCGGCGTCACGGCCACCGTGGCGTCGGCGACGTAGCGGCGGTGCGTCTCGTACATCTTCCGGTAGTCCATCTGGTAGAGCTGGTCGCCGGAGAGGATGAGGATGTCGCGGCAGCGGTGCGACCGGAAGTGCCGGAGGTTCTGGCGCACCGCGTCCGCGGTCCCCTGGAACCAGTCCGGGCTCTCCTCCGTCTGCTCCGCGGCGAGCACGGTCACGAAGCCGGAGGAGAAGATGTCGAACTTGTAGGTGGACGTGAGGTGCTTGTTCAGGCTCTCCGAGTTGTATTGGGTGAGGACGAAGATGCGACGGAGGTCGGAGTTCAGGCAGTTGCTGACGGGGATGTCGATGAGCCGGTACTTTCCGCCGATGGGGACGGCCGGCTTGCTGCGGTGAAGGGTGAGCGGGAAGAGCCGGGAGCCGCGCCCGCCCCCGAGGATGACGGCCAGCGCGTCGTTCATGGTGGTGGCCGCGGCATTCTTGCACGCGCGAGGCGCCGAGTGTCAAGGCGCGTCTCCGACCGGGCTTCTGCTAGGCTTCGAAGATGGGCGGCGAGACGCTTGCCTCCGGCCGGCCCGGTGTCCTCCGACGGCTCGCGGAGGGGGCGTGGCACGTCCCCGCGGGTTTCGCCTTCCTCTTCCGCAACCCGCGCCTCCTCGTTCTCGCCTTCGTGCCGATGGTGCTCGCCGTCGTCTTCCTGATCGGCGGCCTCCTGCTGGGGATCGTGATCGGACCGGAGGTGAACGCGCGACTCGCCCCACCTCCGGAGCAGGTGCTGCCGGGCCTCGTCTTGCTCGCGAGCCTGCTCCTCTGGATCGGAACCGTCGGCGCCTGCGTCGCCCTCGGGTTCGGGGTCGCGCTCGTGCTGGCCGCCCCGGTGCTCGACGTCCTCTCGCGCCGGGTGGAGGCGCGCGTGCGCGGGCAGGCGCCGGAGGAGGAGCGCGGGATGAGCTTCGCGATCGCGCAGTCGCTGCGCGGCGCCTTCTACTTCCTGGCCGCGAACGCGGGCATCTTCGTGCTCGCCCTCGTCCCCATCCTGGGCCCCGCGCTGGCCGTGCTCTGGGGGGGGCGCGCCCTGTCCTTCCAGTTCACCGATTTCACGCTCAGCCGACGCGGGCTCGCCTTCCGCGAGAAGCGCGTCTGGCACCGGCAGTGGCTGCCGGAGAGCGAAGGGTTCGGGCTCGCGGGGATGGTCACGCTCTTCGTGCCCCTCGCCAACTTCCTGGTCGCCCCCGCCCTCGTGGTGGGGGCGACCCTCCTCGTGCTCGAGCTCGAGGACCTCGCTAGGTCGTTTCCCCTCCTCGAGTCCGCCGCTCCCCAGACTGAAGCTTCACCTTGAGGTCGACGGGACGGCCGTCGCGCTGCACGGTCACCGTGACGTCCTTGCCCGCCTCCGCCTTCCGCACCTCGTCGCGCAGGTCCTCGGCGGCCTCGATCGCCTGACCGTCGAACTTCACGATCACGTCTCCCGCCTTCATTCCGCTCTTCGCCGCGGGGCCGTCCTCGTCCACCGAGGTCACGAGCACGCCCTTCTCGACCTTGAAGTAGTGGGCGAGCTGGCCCGTCAGCTCCTGGTACTCGATGCCGAGCTTGCGCGGTCCGCTCGTGCGGAAGTTGAACCCGTGGCCCCGGCCGTCGAAGTGGAACATGTCGGCCACGGGAGGCACGGGCGGCATCGGCGCGATCTGCGGCACCTCGATCTCGGGGATCTCGACGTTGAAGTCCCCGAAGTCGCCGAAGTCGCCCACGCGCACGTGATTCTGGGTCTCCGCGAGCGTCGCCGAGAGCTTCTGCACCGCGCCGTTCCGGTTGACCTCGATCGCTACGGTCCTTCCGGCTGGGGTCTCGCGCACGAGCCGGGCGAGCTGGGCCGCGCTCTGCACGGTCTCGCCTTCGTAGCGCAGGATCACGTCTCCTTCCTGCAGCCCCGCCTTCTCCGCCGGCGTGTCCGGGGAAACGGACTTCACGATCGCGCCGCGCTCCGCGGAGAGCTTCAGCCGCGAGACGTCGTCCTTAGCAACGTCCTCGAGCCGAACGCCGAGCCTTCCGCCGCCGCCGCGGAAGACCTCCACGCGGCGATCCAGTTTCTTGACCTTCTCGTCCTGCGCCCCCACCGTCGGGCTCTTCGCGATACCCGCCGCCACCAGGGCCATGACGCCCAGAACGGCAGCCGTCCTGCGTGACATGTCGCCTCCTCTGCTTCTCAGGCCTTTAGACGTCGGCTGAGAGGCCAAGGTCTGCAGCGGACAGAAGGTCTGCAGCGGACAGGATGAGGGGACCGACCGTCGTCAGGGGGCGGACACGGCGCGCACGCTGTCCACGATGTGGCGCGTGTCACCGAAGCAGCTCGTCGGCAGGCCGACCTTCTCCTTGTAGTGGAGCACGACGCGCTGGCCCATGAGGGTGTTGATCTGCGCGGCCACCGAATCGTCCCAGGCCGTGAAGGGAAAGACCTCGGGCAGCGCGCCGGGCAAGGTGGCCATCGCGAGCTCGCCTTCCCAGGTCTTGCAGATCCAGCCCTTGCGCGAGAACTTCTGCACGTATCCCGCACGCTCCCCGTCAGAGTAGGAGAACCGGAGCATCGCCCAGATATAGCCGGCGATGAGGAGAGCTGCGAGGAACAACGCGAGCCAGAACGCGCGGCGAAGACGCCTTCCCAGGGACCTTCGTGACGTGGGTGGCGATTTCGCCGAGGCTCCGGCGGCGGCCGTCTTAGGAGTGTCGCTCAATGCCCGCCCACTCGAGGGGAGATCCCCATTCTAGTTCGAGCCGGCGCTAGTGCACGATGCCTCCGCCGCCGCGGGCGCGCTCGAGGAGCAGGAAGTCGAGGATCTCCAGGAGCCGGCGGTAGCGCGCGGGGATCGTGTCACAGTCGAGGAGCGACTGCTTCTCCACCGGCGCGAGGTCGAGGCTCTGCGCGAGCGCGTTCACGAAGAGGTCGGGAGGCAGCTCGGCCTGGAGGACGAGCGAGACCGGGCCGTCCGAGGACCGTCCGATCGCGGCGAGCACGGCGCGCCGCAGCGACTCGAGCTCCGCATGGTCGCCGGGACCGTCCGCGAGCGATCGGATCTCGGCGAGCCGATAGGGCTCGCCCGCGCGCTCGCTCGAGATGCGGAAGCGCGCCTCGCCGCGGAGGAGGATGTTGTAGCGGCCGTCCGGCAAGAGCTCGTTCCGCTCGATCTTCCCCGCGCAGCCCACGGGATAGACCGGGGGGCGGCCCTCGTAGTCGTCCTCCCATCCCGGCTGGAGGAGCGTCATGCCGATCGTCTGGTGGCTGGAGAGCGCGTCCGCCACCATCTTCCGGTATCGCAGCTCGAAGATGTGGAGGGGCAGCGGCATCTGCGGGAAGAGCACGACGTTCGGGAGGGGGAAGATCGGGATGACGTCGGGGAGCGTCTTCACAACAGGAGCCGGGGCCCCGACCGCCGACGGGGCGCGGCTAGCGACCGATGATCTGGACGGCGAGATCCCGGTTGCGCGGGCCGTCGAGCTCGGCGGCGATGATCGCCTGGAACTGGCCGAGCACGAGCTTGCCCGCGGAGATCGGGAACGAGAGCGCGTGGCCGAGGAGCGTCGCCTGCAGGTGGGAGTGCGCGTTCTGGCGATCGCAGTCCGAGTAGCGCGCGTCGTTGTGGCGGTAGCCCTCGTCGGGGCTCACCACCTTGTTGAGCATCGCCTTCACGTCGTGAAGGAGAGCGGTCTGCCACTCGTTGACGAAGAGGGCGAGGGTCGTGTGGAGCGACTGCAGGAGCACGACGCCTTCCTTGATGTCGTGCTTCTTGAGGATCTCCGCGACGCGCTCGGTCAGGTTGTAGAGCTCCAGCCGCTTGTCTGTGGCGAGCCGGAAGGTCTCTGTGATGATTCGCAGCGTCTCCAGGCGCGGGGCCGCCTCGGTCTCTTCGGAAACTTTCATTCCTGTGGCCTCGAGAAGCGCGTGTCGTCGGCGGGGGGGCGGCGCCCGTCGCCCTTCTCCCGCGAGGGAACCGGCGCACCGGCCCCCTCGGTCCCTCAGTGCTGATGGCCTCCGTGGCCGTGGCCGGCGCTCTCGCCGCCGGTGTTGAAGGAGTGGCCGCACCCGCAGGTGGACGTGGCGTTCGGGTTCTTGATGGCGAAGCCGCCGCCCATGAGGTCTTCCTTGTAGTCGACCTCGGCGCCCTCGAGGTAGCGGAGGCTCATCGGGTCGATGATGACCTTCACGCCCTCCTTCTCGAAGATCTGGTCACCCTCGGCGGCCTCGTCGAGCACCATTCCGTAGGAGAAGCCGGAGCAGCCCCCGCCCTGCACGTAGATGCGGAGACCGCCCTGGGGGATGTTCTCCTTCTCCTGCTCCAGAATGCCCTTGACCTTGGCGGCGGCGTTCGCGGTCAGGTTGATCATCGAGACTCTCCTAATCGGCTATGTGGTCGCGTGCCGGGGAGCCCGGATCGACCGAACAACACCAATTCTACCGCATTCTGGACTTTTTTGAGAAGCTTGTGCCTCGCGGAGCCGTTGCGGCAAGCCCACTATAATGAAGGTTTGCCAAGGAGGGAAAACGCTGGAGGATCCATCCGCGCTCCTGCGCCTGGACGGTGCGGCGCTCGTCGGCCGGGCCCTGGAGTCGGGCCTGCGGGGCCGAGGTGGGGGCTGGTTCCCCGCCGGCCGGAAGTGGCGCGCCGTGCGTGTCGAGGGGGGCGACCCGATCGTCGTCGCCAACGGCGCCGAGGGCGAGCCCGGGTCGGTCAAGGACCGCTTCGTGATGACGCGTCGCGCGGCGGAGGTGGTCGAGGGCCTGCGGCTGGCGGCGCGCGCGGTGGGGGCCCGCGAGGCCGTCGTCTTCCTCAAGGCGTCGTTCGACGCGCCGGCGGCCGCGATCGAGAAGGCCCTTCGCGCGACGGAGCTGGATGGGTTGAGCGTCTCCATCCGGCGCGGCGACGACAGCTACATCACCGGCGAGGAGACGGCGCTGCTCGAGTCCCTCGAAGGCCGCCGTCCATGGCCCCGGCCGAAGCCGCCGCTTCCCGCGGCGGTGGGGTATCTCGGACGGCCGACGCTCGTGCAGAACGTGGAGACCTTGTCGCGAGCGCCTTCGGCACTCGCGGACCCTGAGGGTTTCCGACAGTCCGAGAAGACCTTCGTTTCGCTCTGGGGCGACGTCCGTCGGCCGGGCGTCTACGAGGTCGCCCTCGGCACGCCCCTTCGGAGGAT
>JBKPBQ010000321.1:0-9612 GCA_046726955.1 Acidobacteriota bacterium | reverse complement strand
GTAGCGGACCGTCCGCCGCGTCACCCCCCCGAGATCGGCGAGCTCCTCGATCCCGTAACGTCCTTCCGGCTCCACGTCGGAGAATATAGACAGTAAGCTGTCACATTGTCAAGTGTCGTATTTAATGAGATGGAATAACGCTGCGATCTGCTGGTCACGCGGGACCCCGCCGGATTCGCAGAAAGCCCGGTCCTCGCGGTAGATCCCGTCGCCGCCCTTGCCGTGCTCGGCCAAGGCCCGGGAGGTCCGGAACGCGTGTCCGAAGGACAGGCCGGCGCCTATACCACACGGCGTCGCCGAACGCCGCGCACGGTTCGCAGTCGATCCGCCTCCTGACGGGTCAGGGCACGCCCGCGGGAACCTCTTCCTTCTTCTCCGCCGCCGGCTGCGGGGCGGGCTTGGCGAATGCCGACTCGACGAGCCCGCGCTCGAGCCAGGTGTGGCGGCCGCGCAGCACGTCTCGGGCCGTGCGGTAGCGAGCGTCGTCGTCGTTTCTCCACAGCTCGCGGAAGAGCTGCCGGATGCGCTGGCGCGCGGACCGGCAGAACTGCAGCGCGAGCTCCGTGGCCTCGGCCGCCTCCGGGCTCTTCGTCTCCGCGAGAGCCCGCGCCCGCGCGATCGACGCGGTCATCGCGAAGAGCTCGTTGGCGATGTCCACGAGACGGAAGAGGAATGCCTGCTTGACCTGCAGCTTCGCCTGGTAGACGAGCATCCCGTGGAAGCTCTGGCGAGCGAGCCGCCTCGACGTCCGCTCGACGAACCGCAAGTCCGAAGCGAGACTGCCGAACGACGAGTACCGAGGCCACCATCCCCACCCCAGCCAGCGCGACGGGTACCACCAGGCGTAGAAGGCGGCCATGCCCGGAAGCGCGGCGAGCTTGGCCCCGATCCCCTTCTCGGGATCGATGATCGCCCCCGCGACCTGCAGGTGCTTGTCCACGAGCTCGCGGGCCATGAAGAGGTGCATGATCTCCGTCGAGCCCTCGAAGATCTTGTTGATCCGGTAGTCGCGCATCATCCGCTCGACGCCGATCGGGTCCTCGCCGCGCGCGGCGAGCGACTTCTCGGTCTCGTAGCCCCGGCCGCCGCGGATCTGCATGGTGTCGTCCACGATCTGCCAGGCCCGGTAGGTGTTCCACTCCTTGGCCGCCGCCGCTTCCAGGCGGATGTCGTAGCCGCCGCGGTCCGACATCTGCGTGGCGAGGTTCGCCACCGACTCCATCGCGAACGTGCGGGCGGCCATGTCCGCGATCATGTGCGCGATCGCCTCGTGCTCGCCCACGGGCCGTCCCCACTGCACCCGCTGGCTCGCCCACTTGCGGACGATCGAGAGGCAGCGCTTGGCCGTACCCACCGAGCTGTTGGGGATCGACAGGCGCCCGTCGTTGAGAGTCGTGAGCGCGATCTTGAGGCCCCGGCCCTCCGCGCCGATCAGGTTCTCCGCGGGGACGCGCACGTCCTTGAAGCTGATCACGGCGTTGGCGAGGGCGCGCAGACCCATGAAGTGGCAGCGGTGGTCTACGGTGACACCCTTCCACCCGGTCTCGACGACGAAGGCGCTGATCTTCTTCGTCTGCGGGTCGGCGGCCATGACCACGAGGAGCTTGGCGATCGTGCCGTTCGTGCACCAGAGCTTCGTGCCGTTCAGCACGTAGGCATCGCCTTCCTTCGTCTTCACCGCCGTCGTGGACATCCGCGCGGGGTCGGAGCCCACGTCCATCTCGGTCAACGCGAAGGCCGAGATCTCGCCCGCCGCGCAGCGGGGTAGGTACTTCTTCTTGAGCTCGTCCGAGCCGAAGAGCTTGAGCGGCTGGGGCACGCCGATCGACTGGTGGGCGGAGAGCAATGCCGAGAGGTTGCCGTCGAAGCTCCCGATGAGCGTCATGACCCGGTTGTACTCGGCGTTCGTGAAGCCGAGCCCGCCGTACTTCGTGGGGATCTTCATCCCGAAGGCGCCCATGCGGCGCAACTCCTCCACGAGCCGCTCCGGGTACTCGCCGGTCGCGTCCACCTCCATGGAATTCCACTTGTCGCGCACGAAGGCCGAGAACTCGTCGAAGAAGGCGCGAAACTCCGGGCGCTCCTCGCCGGGAAGTGGGAAGGGGTGGACGAGGTCGAGGCGGAAGTTGCCGAGGAAGAGCTCGCGCATGAAGCTGGGCTTCTCCCACTCGGCCTGGCGCGAGGCTTCCGCGACCTTCCGGGACTCGCGCTCGCTCACGTGCGGCGCCGCTTCGGGCATGGGAATCCCTCCATTCGCGATTGTAATGCGGCCAGCAACGGCTCTGGAGTGATGCAAATGGAGGGGAGCTAACTCCGCGTCACGCCTGGACCTTCGCCCACGGCGGCCGGGCTAGGCGCGCAGCACTCCCGGCACTCGTCCCGGGGAATGCCCGGGGAAGACGGTCGAGAGGTCGCGAGCGCCGAGATGGCCGGTGAGCAGCTCGCCGAGGAGGTCGCGGAAGTCCGTCGTGACCGCGAGATCGCGGCCCTCGTAGAGCCGGCTCGAGGAGAGGCCCGGCCACGCGCCGTGGACCTTTCCGCCGCGCACAGCCCCGCCGACGACGAAGGCGACGCTCGCGTGGCCGTG
The DNA here is from genome assembly GCA_046726955.1 of Acidobacteriota bacterium. Taxonomy (GTDB): domain Bacteria; phylum Acidobacteriota; class Vicinamibacteria; order Fen-336; family Fen-336; genus CAVPGH01. The sequence continues at coordinate 7,025 of JBKPBQ010000321.1, read as the reverse complement.
ATCCGTGCCGCGGTTGCCGTTCTCGCGTACGGTCCGGCCGAACTCCGTGAGCGTCACCACCACCACGTCCTGCATGCGGTCGCCGAGGTCCCGGTGGAATGCCGCGAGAGCCGCCCCGAACTCGCGGAGGCGCAGCGCGAGCTGGCCCTGGACACCGCCCTCGGCCGCGTGGTGGTCCCAGCCGCCGATGTCGGTGGTGGCAACCTCGACACCGACGTCGGCCTTCACGAGCTGCGCGATCTGCCGCAGGCTGTCGCCGTACGGCCCGCGCGGGTAGACGGCTCCGGCCGAGGGCGTGTACCGCCCGGGGTCGGCCTTCTTCAGGAAGTCCACGGCCTCGAAGGCCTCCTGCCCGGTTCCGTGGAGCACGTCGCGAACGGCGCCCGCGTACATGTCCTCGAAGCCGCGCGCGACCTGCGCTCCCGCGGCGGGCCGCAGGCCGAACTCGCCGATGTTGGCCATGGCCACCGCGGGAGCCCGCCCCGCGAGCGAGCGCGGCAGCGTCTGGCTCATGGCAACACCGCGGAAGGGTGTGGCGTCCTTCGAGGGGCACGCCTGGAGGTGGCGGTTGAGCCAGCCGTCCTCCGTGGACTTGCGTCCGGGCGTGCCGCTCTCCATGAAGTCCTGGGCGTCGAAGTGCGAGCGCGTCGGGTCGGGACTACCGACCGCGTGGACGATCCCGAGGCTGCGCTCGCTCCAGAGAGGCAGGAACGCCTCCAGCGACGGGTGCAGGCCGAAGAGCCCGTCGAGGTCGAGCGCCGCGTCCTTCGACGCGCCGCGGGGCGTGGGGATCGCGATCGTCGGACGCGCGGAGTAGTAGGCCCTGTCTCCGTGCGGCACGACCGTGTTGAGCCCGTCGCAGGCGCCGCGCTGGAAGACGACGACGAGCGTCTTCTTGCGTCGCGCCCCGTCCGACGCGTAGACGGAGCGGACGAGCGCCGACGGCAAGGCGCCGAACGAGACGAGGGCGAGGCCAGACGACTTCAGGAAGAAACGGCGCGTGATCACGGGCGCTACCTCCGCTGGAACTCGGGGGAGCCGAGCACGAGGCCGGCCACGCGCGACGGCGTGAGGTCGGATTCCGCGGCGAGCGTCTTCCGCGTCTGCTCGGACAGTCCCTGGGGGACGAAGCGGGCGGCGAGGCTCGCGGAAAGCGCGTCGGGCGCGGCCGCGGCCGGAGCGAGCGCCGCCGCGTTCACGAGCACGCCAGGCAGCCGGTTCTCCGCGAGGTCGAGCGCGAAGTTCAGGCGGGCGAGGAGCCCGCTCGTCGAGACCCACGCGTCCGCCGTGTCCTTGTAGCCGGTGGGCGGCTGCTGCATGTAGAGGGGCATGCCCATTTCGCCGATGCGGCGGGCGAGAGCGCCCGCGTCCACCACGGTCGCGCCCGAGGCCCGCACCGCGCTCACTACGAACTCGAGGGGCGTCTTGACCTTGGCCGTGCGTGCCTCCGGCGCCAGGAACTCCGGCGATATGACGATCGTGCGCACGACCTCGCGGATGTTTCCGTCGGTCTTGCGGAACGTCTCGGCCGCGCGGGCGACGAGGGCGGGTGGGGGATCGTCCGACACGAACCGGCGGACGAGCTTGGTGGAGACGAACCGCGCCGTGGCGGGATGCGTCGCGAGCATGTGGATGACCCTGCGGCCCTCGTCCTGGCCGGAACCCTTGATCGTCTGGCCGAGCACGACCTTCGTGCCGGCGTCGTGGAAGCGCGGCTCGAACCGGAAGCGCGGGTCCTTCTGGCGCAGGCCCTCGATCGTCCACCCCGTGAAGCAGCGGGCGACCTCGGTCACGTCCTTCTGCGTGTAGCCGCCGTCGACGCCGAGCGTGTGCAGCTCCATGATCTCGCGCGCGTAGTTCTCGTTGAGCCCGCGGCGGCGGTTCCCCTTGTCGTCGCCGGCGGCGCGGCGGCGCATCGCGTCCTCCGCTTCCGGAGAGAGCGGGAAGCGCCGGCCGTAGAAGCCGAAGCCCTGGCGGCGCGGCTCGAAGGGCTTCGCGTTCGGATCGCTGGACATCCAGTTGTCGAGGTAGAAGAGCATGGCCGGGCTCTCGGCGGTGGCGAGCAGCAGGTCCTCGAACCGTCCCCAGGCGTGCGGCCGGATCACGTCGCGCTCGTACTCGCCGATCAGGAACTTGAGCGGGCCCTTCTGGGCGTAGACGTTGAAGTGGTTGAGCCAGAAGTCGACGAGCACCTCGTCGAGCTGGCGCTCGCTGTAGACGGCGCGCAGGATCTTGGCCTCCTGCAGCTCCGCCGTGACCTGCCGGGGCGCGCCCTCCATCTGCGAGCCGTACTTCTCCATGAGCTCGCGGCGGGCGCGGCGCATGTCGTCCTCGGACGCGCCGTCGCCGAGCTCGGCCCGCTTCTGCTGGATCTCGCGCTTGGCCTCGCGGGGGAGCTCGTAGCCGGCGAGGAGCTCGCGGGTTTTGAGCGAGACGGTCTTCAGGCTGGCGAGCTTCGTGGCGACGACAGGGTCGTCGATGCGCGACGGCTGGAGCTGCTGCTCGATCCACCGCGCGAGACCGGTCGCCCGTACCTTGTCCAAGTCTCCCGGCCGGGGCCCGTAGGCCAGGCGGTTGAGCACGTGGACGATCGTGGCGTCGTCGCCGGGAAGGGAAGCGGCGGCGGGGGAAACGGGAGGGACGAGGGCGGCCACCAGAACGAAGACGCCGGCTGCGCGAAGCCCCGAATGGCGCATCGAAGGGTCCTCCCTCGTCACTTCTATTGGACCGGTTCCCGAAAGTGGGGGTTGAAACGCGAAAGCCTTGCGAAGCCACCCTCTTTCCCCTTACAATCCAGAGCGTTAGGTGCTGGAGGCTCCATAAAGACACGCTCGCTGGTCGCCTTCGGGCTCGCCCTTCTTCCCGCCCTTGCCGTCGCTCTTTCGACCCCCCTTACGGTGCTCACCGAGACCCAGCGGCGCGAGGTCCTTCCCGTCTCCCGCGGCGATCTCGAGCTCGTGCCGATCGACCTCGTGATCGCGGGGCTCGGCGTGAACGTCGTGAGCAACCCGGCGGCGGGGGCGGCGACCCTCGCGTACCAGAAGCACGAGGTCGGCCTTTACGCCAAGAAGAGCCTCGCCTCCGTGGACGGCGACCTCCGGCTCCTCTCCGCGCCCGTCACGTTCGAGGACGGCCACTGGCTCGTCCCCGTGGACTCGCTCCCGCGGCTCCTCGCGCCGCTCCTCGACAAGAAGGTCGAGTGGCGCGCCGCGGCCAGGGTCCTGGCCATCGGTGCGGTCTCCGTGCCGCACGTCACCGTGGGGACCTACGTCTCGGGCGAGGTCGCGCGCGTCGTGCTGGAGGCGACGGAGAAGGTTCCGTTCCGCGTGCAGCAGGAGTCGGGGCGGGTGACGGTCGCCATCCCCCGCGACCTCCTCGACGTCGGCGGCTTCCAGCAGCAGCGCCTCACCGGCGGGATCGTCGAGTCCGTGACGTTCCTGGGCGGGAAGGAGAACGTCTTCGCCGTGAACCTCGGTCGTCGGTTCCAGACGCTGAAGGCCACGGAGCAGGACTCTCCCTCGCGGCTCGTCCTCGAGTTCCAGGCGCCGCCGCTGCCCGCGACCCGGCCCTCGGCGTCGCCCGCTCCGGGAGCGTCCCCGGGCCTCGCCGCCGCGGCGCCTCCCCGACCGGCCGCTCCCGCCGAGCCTCCCGTCGTGCGCACGGTCGTGATCGACCCCGGCCACGGCGGCGACGAGGTCGGGGCGAAGGGCCCCGGGGGAATGCTCGAGAAGGACGTGACGCTCGCGATCGCGCGCAAGCTGCGCTTGCAGATCGTGAACACGCTCGGCTACCAGGTCTTCCTGACCCGCGAGAACGACGTGGACCTCGCCCTCGACGAGCGCACCGCCATCGCCAACAACTACAAGGCCGACCTCGTCCTCTCGATCCACGCCAACGCGAGCCGGGCCCGCGGCGCCACCGGGGCCGAGGTGTACTTCCTCTCCTACCCGGCGAGCGAGGAGGAGCGGCGGATCGCGCAGCTCGAGGGCGAGGCTCCCGCGGTGGCAGCGGCCGCGCCGGGATCCGACCTCGCCCTCATCCTCTGGGACATGGCGCAGTCCGAGCACCTCGAGGAGTCTTCCGCCCTCGCCTCGCGCATCCAGGAGGAGCTGGCGGTGGTCGCGGGCAGCGAGGGACGTGGCGTCAAGCAGGCCCCGTTCCGCGTGCTCGTGGGCGCGGCCATGCCCGCCGCCCTCGTGGAGCTCGCCTTCATCAGCAACCCGGAGGAGGAGAAGCTGCTCGGCTCCGACGCGTGGCAGGCCAAGGTGGCGACGGCTCTCGCCCGCGGCGTCGCCCGCTTCGAGGAGGAGCGCGCGGGACGAGCGGCCTTCACGCGCGCCGGGCCGCCCCAGTAGCGGCGACGCGCCGCCGCCATGACGATCCGCCAGGCGAACCTACTGACCATCCTCGGCCTCCTCGCGCTCCTGGCGGTGGTGACCTTCACGGCACCGCGGTGGGCGCAGCTCCTCCGGCAGCCGGTGGGCCCGGCGGAGGAGGAAACGGCCACAGGCGCGGAGGCGGCCGGTCCGGCGCGGGGGGGAGAGAAGGAGGCCGAGCGGCAGATCAGCGTGCGTCTCTACTTCGTGGCGCCGGAGCAGGCGGGCCTGCTTCCCGAGGAGCGGTCGGTGCCGTTCTCGGACGACCTCTCCCGCCAGCTCCGCATGGTGGTGGAGGAACTGGTGCGCGGCTCGACGACCGGCCTCCTGCCGACACTTCCGCCGAGCACGAAGGTGCTCGAGGTCTTCGTCACCGCTCGCGGGATCGTCTACCTGGACCTCTCGAAGGACGTGGTGGAGGCCGCGGAGGGGGGGTCGAAGAGCGAGCTCCTGACCGTGTACTCCATCGTGAACTCGCTCACCGCCAACTTTCCGGCGGTCAAGCGCGTCCAGATCCTGGTAGAGGACAAGCCCGTGGACACGCTGTCGGGACACATCGACTTGTCGCGCCCTCTCCTTCCCGACCTCACCTTCGTCGCGCTCGCCACACCCTCGCCGTCTCCTAAGGCCTCGCCCCAGCCCGTCGCCACTCCCTGAAGGAGCCCCGATGATCCTCGCCCTCCTCGCCGCGGCAACCATGTCGCTGTCCGACCAGGCGGAGAAGCTCGCCGAGCAGGCGGTGGCGAAAGCGGGCTCGACGCCGGGGCCGGCGCTCGTCCAGGCCCGCAAGGCCCTCGACATGACGGCCGAGTTCGAGCCCACCGCCTACGTGAAGGCGGGGAAGAAGGGCGAGGTCGTCGAAGACGAGTTCCAGGCCGCGCGCAACGAGTACCGCTCGCACCGCGCCAGGCTCTACGAGGCGGTCGGCCTGGTGCTCGCGGCCCAGGGGCAGAACCTGCCGGCCGCCCGCTACCTGGGCCGCGCGAGCCTCCTCGAGCCGAACCCGGCGCGGACGATGTCGCTGGCGCGGGCGCGCCTCGCCCTCGGACAGGGCCGCGTCGCCCTCGACGTCCTGGAGCGACAGACCGGCCTGGGTGGCCTGCCTCCGGAGGTGTTCTCGCTCGTGGCGGAGGCGGCGGACGCGGCGGGGCTGCCGAGCGCGCAGGCCGAGATCGATCGCGCGCGCATCAAGGCCCTCGCGACGGGCGGCGTCGAGTGGCGAGACGGCCCGCTCACGCTGCCGCCCGACGCGCGGCTCTCTTCGAACCCCGTCGCCCGCCTCGACGAGGCACCCCTCACGCTCATCTACGTGGCCGAGACCTCTTGCCGGTCCTGCTCGGAGGACCTCGAGGCCTTGAAGCGCGCGATCCCCCAGGGCGTGCGGGTGCTCACCGCTCCGGAGGCGAACGACCAGGACGTCGCGCTGCGGCAGGTGCTGCAGCTCTACCACTACAACTGGCCTGTCCTGATCGGCAAGGGAATCGCGGCCTGGCTCAAGACACCCACTCGGTCCGCGCTCGTGGTCGCGCGCGGGGGATGGGCGGGCGCGGTGGTGAAGGCCCCGTTCGGGCCGTCGCTCGCTTCCGTCCTCCAGATCTTCGGCAAGGACGACGTCCGCGAGACAGTTCCTCGCGCGCGGTGGAACCAGAGGCCGGTGGACCGCCGGGCGATCGCCCCTCCGCCCGGGATGACCGCGGAAGGCCTCGCTCCGGGCGAAGACGATCCCGCACCGGCCGAATTCACGACGGCGGTCGCTGCCTACCGCGAGGGACGAGCCGCGGAGGCGCAGCGGCTCCTGGACGCGCTCGCGGCCCGGGGCGACGGCTGGCTGCTGCCCGCGGAAGCCCGCCTCGACCGCGCGCTCTGCATGGCCAAGGCCGGCCAGGCCGACGCCGCGCGCCGGCTGCTGCTCCACGTCGGCGACAGCCGCTTTCAGGACGACGTGGACCGCGCGCTCGAGCGCGTGGGCTCGAAAGTCCGATAGCTTTCCGCCGTCGGCTCGGCTAGAGTCGCTCTTCTTCTATATATCGACACGGAGGTCACCGATGGCGGACGCCGCGCCCCGGGCAATCATCGAAACGAAGTTCGGCGAGATCGAGCTCGAATTCCTGAACGACAAGGCCCCCGGCCACGTGAAGAACTTCCTGGATCTCGCCCGGAAGGGCTTCTACGACGGAACCACGTTCCACCGCGTCATCCCCGGCTTCATGATCCAGGGAGGCGATCCCAACACGAAGGACACGAAGGCCCCGCGCGCGCAGCACGGCACGGGCGGCCCGGGCTACAACATCAAGGCGGAGTTCAACGACACGCCCCACAAGCGCGGCGTGCTGTCCATGGCCCGGGCCAACGACCCCAACAGCGCGGGCTGCCAGTTCTTCATCGTCGTCAAGGACTCGGGCTTCCTCGACCGTCAGTACACCGCCTTCGGCCAGGTGGTCCGGGGGATGGAGGTCGCGGACCAGATCGTGAACGCGCCGCGCGACGGGAAGGACAACCCGAACGACCGGATCGACATCAAGGTCCGGGTCGTCTAGCGGAAGCGGCGCGCCTCCTCGATCGCGCGCCGCGTCGCGTCGAGCTCCGCGAGCACGCCGAAGAGCAGCGGGGGACTCGGGCGCTGCGGCGCCGACTGCGGGTCCACCGAGT